>VFJK01000033.1 GCA_009886125.1 Geobacter sp.
AAGTTCCATCAGAGAGAATTCCACTGCCTCGACATGACCGTTCGCATCATCCAGAAACTCTTCAATCAAAATAGATATATCCATCACTTCATCCAAAGCGGTAACCTCTCTGTCATAAATGCCATCATGTGGTAGTTGCAAAAAGACATGAATTCTGTAGCAACAAGGTTTTAACCGGTCAGAGCGAGGCCTGCATCCTTTGAGGCTGACTGCCGGGCAGTTTGAATATCTTCTCTATCATCTCGTGTAGACAAGCAGGCTGAAACGGTTTCTTGAGATACCCTCTGGCGCCGAGTTTGAGACCCCTGATCGTATCTTCTTCCTTGCCTTCGGTGCTGATGATGATGACCGGGATTCTGGAGATAATCCCGAGCGGAGAAGCCTTTTCAAGAAACTGCAACCCGTTCATGACCGGCATGTTGATATCGAGAAGAATGAGTTCGATGTCATTCTGGAGCGCCAGTACTTCAAGAGCTTCCTGTCCGTTCATTGCATCTGCAATAGTGCAGTTATATCGGGTCAATACAAGCCGGTACATCTGGTGAATAAGTGCAGAGTCGTCAACAACCAGTACTTTTTTTAACATTTTACCCCCCCGAAACCTCATTAAATTGTCGTTGTCTCACTGCCTGGAATCCAAACCTGCGTCGTCGGAAGCATCAACGAATGTTCAGCGTTTCACAGGTATTCCCAGCTCTGAAACCTTTTGCAGAAGAGCATTTATCTCAAGGGGTTTTCTAAAGTAGAAATATGCCCCGCGACTATACGCTTCAGCCTCGATCTCAGGAGATCCGTAACCGGTCATTATCATCACAGCTGTATCGAAATTATCCTTTATATAGCTCAGTAATTCCAAACCTTCGATACCGTTCACTCCGGACATTCTGATATCCGCAATGACAAGATCGAATCTGGAATTAGCCAAAGCCTCTTCTGCTTGCTCTATCTCACTGCACGCCAGGACTTCAACACCCTGAGCCCTCAACAAATGAGAAAGGGAAAGCAGAATTGACTGCTCATCATCAACAATGAGAATTTTTTTAAGCAGATCGTTCATAATCAGCGACTCCTTATTATTCAAAATTAACTAAGTGCTTTTTAGCAGTTATCGTGCCAAGCATAAGCAATGATATTTATGAAGTAAATACAGTCAGTTAAACCAGTTAAACTTCATGGAGTAGATTGACTGTACAGAATCAGGTCAGAATATGGATTTTACAGACTGGGAGACATCTGGAGGATACTGCTTAATATCGGCATCTTTTACTGAGATGTTCTTAATTTGATGGAAGATGTGCAGTCAGATATGAAAAGGAATGAATTATCTATAACCAGGAAACGATAAATGAGGAAATCCAAAGCGACTAAAGTGGTATGCAGTGAAACCGGACATGCCCGATTATTGTACACTTTGATGAATCTTTTTAAGTTTTACCAGAAGAGTTGAGCGGCTTATACCGAGGATTGAGGCAGTTCGGGAGTGATTCCCGCCGGTGAAATGGAGTGCAGCTCTCAAATGTTCGTCCTCTATCTTCTGAAGGGACGGGAATTCAGAGGCTGACAAGACCCGTTGAGGTAGAGGGTTACAGCTTCTCAATTCAATCGGAAGCTGGTTTACACCTATCTCGTTCGATTCAGCAAGAATCAGAGCGCGTTCAATGACATTCCTCAGTTCACGTACATTCCCGGGCCATCGGTAATTTATCAAGGCTTCGATGAAATCGCTGGACGCACGCATTCTGGGTTTACCCATCTCTTCGCCAAGGAGTTTGATAAAATGCTCTGCAAGAAGAGTAATATCCCTCCCCCTTTCACGTAAAGGCGGAATTGTTATCGGAATAACATTGATCCGGTAAAAAAGATCCTCACGGAAAAGTCCTCTCTTCACCATTGCGCCAAGATCCTTGTTGGTTGCAC
>VFJK01000125.1 GCA_009886125.1 Geobacter sp.
CCATAAGCTTTGCCGTCTGGATAGCGGCTGCTCTGCTGCATCAGCTGCTGCTGAAATAGAGGTTCTCATGACCCGTTTTCTCCTCCTCCTGATTCTCGCCTTCTTATGGGCAGACAGCGCCATGGCAGCTGAAGGCGTTTTTGCCGTAGCATCGACCTATACACCTGTACTGGGCACCCCTGATTTCCGGTCCGTCTTTGGGGGTAAAGACGGCATGACGCTCAAGAAGGACAGTTGCGGACAGCTCCGTGCTCTGGAATTCGTGGCGCTGCCAGGGACTGTTTTCAGGATTGAAAAGGAGTTGGAAATCAACCGTCAGAAAATATTCCGCGTCACAACCGATGAGTACCTCTACCCGACACAAAGCGGTTATTTCATCGATGCCAGGTCCGTAACGGTGACGACCGCAAAACCAGCAAAGAGACGAAAGGTTCTCCCGTCAAGGGTCGCGATACTCGCCTCTTTGAAGAGCAGAGCAGGAACCGGGTATGTATGGGGCGGGAATGTCGCTGCAGGGTTAGCAGAGATGACCTCATGGTATCCACCTTCCCGGACTGCATCTTTGAGCAGTCCGGCCAGGGCTCTCTGGCAGCTTGCAGGGGTCGACTGTTCCGGGCTGCTTTACGAAGCGACCGGAGGCTACACACCGCGCAATACCAGCGCTCTGGTGACCTTCGGCACGGGGGTGAGTGTTGCAGGAAAGGAGCTGAAAGCATTGACCGCATCCCTCGAACCTCTCGACCTGATCGTCTGGTCGGGTCACGTACTGATTGTGATCGACGGAGGCAAGGTCATCGAGAGCCGCCTTGTCTGCAACGAGCCGGATCAAGGTGTCCGTATCCGGACGATCGACGATGCGTTACGCGAGGTCATGAAGAAAAGGAAGCCGGTCGATGTTTTCAGGAATGGTGGGAAAGAGTTCGTGGTCAGAAGGTGGTACGGGATTCCTGAATAAACCTGAAAACGGCAGTTGGCGGTGTCCTGAAGAAGCGACTTGCCCGCAATTCGTCGTAATGCTTAGCGAAATGTAACGTCCGCAGTAGATATTGTCTGAACCCGCAGGGTGAGTTTATCTGCTGCAGTGAAATGAGCTTAGCATTACAGAATTCGGGCAGTTGGAGCGCCGAAGGGCACCGCCAACTGCCGAATCTAGGATAAAACGGTCAACGGCCCTTGAGTCTTTCCTCGACAGCTTTTTTCTGGGCAGGGGTAAGCCGGTTGGACGTAACGAGCCGCTTTATATTGGGAAGCTTCATCCCCGGAAGCCAGAGTGTGAACCAGATGAGCGGAGTTTTCGGATTGGTGAGGATAGCTTCCCTGAGCGTCGACCGGTTCTGCCAGCGGGGATTGCGTGCAATCATGGATAGAGTCTCTGCTGTAGCTGATCCGCTGCGCACAAACTGAAACAGGGTCCCCTCTTTCAGTCTCGGGTTTGCAGTACAGATTTCGACAAGACGCGGGTCACCCTCTTTGATGAGGGCTTCAAGCAGGGCCGATGTTGCCCGCCGTGCAAGTGTCAGCCTGTTCCCGAGCGGGATCAGAGGGAGACGCTGGATGATCACCCGCTCTGCTGCGACTTTCTGATCCGGAGTTATGTCCGGGAGCAGACAGACATTAAACAGCTCAAACAGATGAAGATGCGGCAGGATGGCGAGCAGCTGCGGCGCGGGAGTATTCGGATGTCTGGCTATCGCAACCTTCAGGTTGTGGTTTGCCTCGGTTAATGATAGTTTGCAGATACTTTTTATCAGATCTTCACCAAGGTCCTGTCGTTTCAGAAGGGCAGTGAGATGGTTTTCAGCAAGAGCCGGGTTCCGTAAAGCCGCCTTGAGTATCTCAGCGGACGCCTGCTGCAGTATGAGCAGGAGCTCTTCCCCGGATGAGGTCAGCGCCTTGTGAAGAAGTTTTGCGATTACTGAATCGATCGTCATGGAGAAAGGATAGCATTACCGTGGAAAACCTGCAAATTCTCAAAAAATCTCTTCTCTACGCCGGACTTGACGAAGAGTACCTGTGTGAAGTAGCGGCAATTGCCCATAAAAGAAATTTCGCCAAAGGTGAGACACTTTTCGCCGAAGGTGAGCCGGCAACCGGTTTCTACCTGCTTTCCAAGGGGAGTATAAAGCTGTGCAAGATATCTCCGGATGGAAGAGAGAAGGTCCTTCACTTCGTCCATCCGGGTGAGACTTTTGCCGAAGCCGCTTTTTTCGGTGACGGGAAGTATCCTGCAGAAGCACGGGGGGTAGAGAGCGGGGAACTGCTTCACTTCCCGAAAGAAGGCTTCATGGGCCTTCTTGAGCGCAACCCCCGCTTCTCGCTGAACCTCATCATCTCCCTCTCTCTTCTGCTGCGCAGATTTGCGCGGCAGATCGAAGAACTCTCATTTGCCGAGGTCCCCAACAGACTTGCCGCGTATCTTATCGAACTTTCAGAACGCAAATCGACATCCTTTCAGGGCCTCTGCTATGTAGATCTTGACATGAAAAAGGGAGAACTGGCATCACGTCTCGGCACTGTCAGTGAAACACTCTCGCGCGCCTTCAGAAAGCTTAAGGAAGAAAACCTTCTCGAGGTAGACGGAAGCAGGGTGGTCATACTTGACATGCCGGCACTTAAAAAGCTCTCGACGTCGACATCAAAAGGTTGACTGGACTTTCCGTGCGGGTTTTGTTAATTTAATCCAATTTCAGATTCGCAGGATTTCATAATGCCGCCAATCATAAAATATTTCGGTTCCGGCTTTACTGAAAAGCTTAAAACAAGCTTCAGGGTACGTCTTTTTGCCGGGATCACTGCACTCATCCTCATAGTCTCTTCAGGCTTTGCATTCCTCCTCTTTTATCAGCAGTACCAGACACAACTCGACAAACGGAAGACGGAAGGGAGCCTGATGGCCAAGCTTCTTGCCCGGGATGTCCGGCTTGCGGTCTTTTCCGGAAACAGGGATGAGATACTGCAGTCTGCGCGCGGGATAATGTCGCTTCCCGATGTTCAGTCAGTAGAGATATTCAACCGCGAAGGTCTGCTGATCGGCAGGCTTGCCAACCCGTACAGGCAGGATATCAGTTATTCGGTTTTCAGTGAATTGATCCCCGGCCTGCTGAACAGACAGCTGGAAGAACATCTCATAGTCGGAAGGCACTGGGGTGGAGATCCGGAGGCCGCTATCGGCTCAGTCAAGGTAACTGTCGATGAATCCCGGGCTGAAGCACGGCTTAACAAAACTATTTTTATGGCACTACTGGCAACAATGCTGTTCCTTGCATTCGGGATACTTGCCGCCTTCAAACTGGCAAAAAGCATGAGCAGGCCGATAGCACAACTCTCTGCCTGCGCCACAGCGCTTAAAAACGGAGATGACAGTGTCAGGGCAAGCATTGAGACTTCTGACGAACTGGGAGATCTTGCCCAATCCTTCAACAGCATGATCGAAGCGATCAGGATGCGGACCAAGGATCTCGAAGAGGCTCTTGAAGAGCTTTATCAACTGAATGTCGCTCTTGAGGACAAGGTCCAGAAAAGGACTGATCAGCTTGAAGGTGCCAACCGGGAGCTTGAATCGTTCAATTACTCTGCATCTCATGATCTGCGTGCACCGCTTACCCGGCTGGCAGGTTTCTGCGATGCGCTCCGGGAAGAATACGCTGAAAAACTCGATGCGCAGGGGATCCACTATATCGACAGGATCTCGGCAACAGGGGAGCAGATGAGCAGGGTTCTTGCCGCGCTGCTGACCCTGTATCAGGTACAGCAGCGGGAGATGACCCCGCGGAGTCTTGACCTGAGCGAACTTGTCAGCGCAGTGGCCGCATCGCTCAGACAGAGGGAACCTGAAAGAGATGTCAGCTTCATCATTCAGGAGAGTGTCATGATATACGGTGACATGAAGTTGATATGGCTTGCGCTTGAGAATCTTCTCGGGAATGCCTGGAAGTTCACCAAGGGGAGAAGTGACGCCAGGATCGAATTCGGGAAGATGGAAAAAAACGGCGACACGGTCTGCTACATCAGGGATAATGGCGCAGGATTCGACATGGCCTACTACGAAAAACTCTTTCAGCCATTCCAGCGGCTGCACAATAATGATGAATTCCAGGGTACCGGCGTCGGGCTTGCAATCGTTCAGCGGATTATATCACGGCATGGCGGGAGGATCTGGCTGGAAAGCAGTGAGGGGGTCGGCACAACCTGTTACCTTACGCTCCCGAAAGGTCCGGAAGAGCATGGAGCCGGCCTTAAAGGTGCTGGCCGATGAGAGAGTTCCGCATTCTGCTCGTAGAGGACAACGATGACGACCGCTTCCTGACCATGAGGATCATTAAAAAGCTCCCTTTTGACCTGAGCGTCGAGACATCAAAAAACGGAGAAGAGGCGCTGAATACGATCCTTAAAGAGCTTGCCGCCCCGCCATCGCTTGTACTGCTGGACCTGCAACTCCCCAAGATCAGCGGTATCAGCCTGCTCGCAAACATTCGCAAGAAATACAGCCTGTCAGAACTGCCGGTGATCGTCCTGAGTTCATCCGACAACCCGGGTGACATAAAACTCTGCAACGAGATGGGGATAAGCGGCTATCTTTCAAAACCTCTCGACCCGGCAGAGCTGCAAGGATATCTTGAAACCCTCATTCGACCGTAACGCTTTTTGCCAGATTCCTCGGCTGATCGACATCGGTCCCCTTGAGGACCGCAATATGATACGCAAGCATCTGTAGAGGTACAGAGAGCAGTAGCGGCGTCATCTCTTCCGGTGCTTCCGGGATCTCGATTACCACCTCGGCTTTTTCCCTTATTGCAGCATCGCCGGCAGAACAGATCGCAATAACCCTTCCGCCCCGGGCGATGACCTCCTCCATATTGGAGACGACCTTTTCGTAGTTGCTGTTTTTCGGGACCAGGACCACAACCGGCATATTTTCATCGATAAGTGCGATCGGGCCGTGCTTCATCTCTCCGGCCGGATACCCCTCCGCATGGATATATGAGATCTCCTTCAGCTTGAGCGCACCCTCGAGGGCTATCGGATAACTCATCCCCCTGCCGAGATAGAGGAAATCGCGGGCATTCATGAAACGGCGGGCAACTTTCTCAACCTGAGAATCAAGTTTCAGCGTCTCCTCTATGAGTGCCGATACGTGAAGAAGCCCTGAGATCAGCTCCCTGCCTCTCTTTCTGTCCACCCGCTTGACAGCGCGTCCGAAGCGGATAGAAACCAGATAGAGTGCTATCAGCTGGGTGATAAAGGCTTTTGTCGAAGCAACCCCGATTTCCGGCCCTGCATGGGTATAGAGAACCGCATCTGCCTCCCGGGCGATCGAAGAGTCGACCACATTACAGATTGCCAGTGCCCGCGCCCCCCTCGATCGTGCCTCACGCATCGCAGCAAGTGTGTCTGCAGTCTCACCAGACTGCGATATCAGGATCACCAGGGTTTTGTCGTTGACCACCGGATTACGGTAACGGAATTCTGATGCGATATCGACCTCGACCGGTATCCGGCAAAGCTCCTCCAACAGAAATTTGCCGACCAGGCCGGAGTGCCATGAGGTGCCGCAGGCAACGATGCATACCCGTTCAATTGCAGAAAAATCCTCATCAGAGAGCTGGAAATCCTCAAGGAACACATCCCCCTCTTCCTCGTTCAATCTGCCCGCGATAGTGTCCCGCACTGCACGAGGCTGCTCGTAGATCTCCTTCAGCATGAAATGCTTGTACCCGCCCTTTTCAGCCATGAGCGGCGACCAGTCGATATGCCTCGACTGCTTCTCGATCCTGATACCGGCAACTGTGGAAAACTCCGGTTCAGTCGCCGACGCTCTGAAAAGGGCAAACTCACCATCCTCCATGAAGATCATAGTCCTGGTATAGGAGAGGATCGCCGGGATGTCAGAGGCAACGAAGAACTCGGACTCACCAATTCCGACGACCATAGGCGAGCCCAGCTTGGCAGCTATCAGAACTCCGGGTTCATCCTCACAGAGAACACAGATCGCATAGGCTCCACGAACTTCCTGCAACGCCTTGCGTACAGCCGGCTCGAAACTGTCGCCCCCCTTCAGTTTCTCTTCGATGAGATGAGAGATCACCTCGGTGTCAGTCTCGCTTTTGAAAACGTGCCCGATCTTTTTGAGCCGATCTTTCAATTCAAGGTAGTTCTCGATGATGCCGTTATGAACGACTATCACCGGCCCGGCTTTGTGGGGATGAGCGTTTCTCACCGAAGGCCTGCCATGAGTCGCCCAGCGGGTATGACCTATGCCGATCGAGCCGGGAAGCGGGTTCGCTGCGAGGAGGTTTTCGAGGTTGATCAGCTTCCCTTCGCTTCTGGCGACAACGGCAACGCCATTCACTATCGTACAGATCCCGGCCGAGTCATACCCCCGGTACTCAAGCCGTTTGAGCCCGTCGAGGATAACCGGGGTGGCCTGTTTATTTCCTATATAACCGACAATGCCGCACATGAACGCTCCGTTCAAAATTCAAAGTTAACTCACCACTCAACCACTCAACCACTCAACCACTCAACCACTCAACCACTCAACAATCTTCTATTTCTTCTTCAGCACCCACCCCTCTTTATTGATCTGAGGAGAGCGGGCTATTGCCAGCGAATCAGGAGGGACATCCATGGTGACTGTCGTCCCGGCAGCTATCAGGGAGTTGCTGCCGATCGTGACCGGCGCCACGAACTGGACATCACTTCCGACAAAGACCTTGTCACCTATCGTGGTCTTGTGTTTTCTGACACCGTCATAATTGCAGGTTATGGTGCCGCAGCCGATATTGACGTCGCTCCCGATCTCCGCATCGCCGAGATAAGTCAGATGAGAAGCCTTGGATCCGTAACCCATGACGATCTTCTTGGTCTCGACAAAATTCCCTATCTTGACATGGGCACCGAGATTCGATCCGGGCCTCAGATGAGCCATCGGTCCGATAGTGGCATCGGCCCCGACCTCAGACTCTGAAAGCACTGAACCGCTCTTTATGGTCACCCCGTCGCCGATACGACAGTCACGGATAACAACACCCGGCTCGACCGTACACCCTTTACCCAACCTGCTTCTGCCGCTTATATGGACATTCGGACAGAGTACCGTATCCGGGCCGATCTCTACCCCGGCCTCAATATATGCAGTAGCAGGGTCTATCATGGTAACCCCGCCAATCATCAGCTCGTTGTTTATCCTGGCGCGAAGAATAGCGCCGGCAGTAGCAAGCTGCACCCTGTCGTTCACCCCCATGACCTCATTGGACTCTTCGGTGAGAAAGGCGAAACAGAGAAGTCTTTTTTCTGCTGCCGTCTTGACGATATCGGTCAGGTAATATTCCTCTTGAGCATTATCATTCTTCAACCCGGAGACCGCTTCAAAAAGGAACCCGGAATTAACGCAGAAAATCCCTGAATTCACCTCTGCGAGCTCCCGTTCCTCCGGGGTTGCATCCTTTTCCTCGACTATCCGGCTGATCCGGTTACCCTCTCTTCGTACGATCCTCCCGTAGCCGAAAGGGTTCTTCAGGTGAGTAGTCAGGACGGTGATCGTAGCACCCTTGCTGTCATGTGCAGCCAGCATCGACATGAGGGTTTCCTGGCGCAGCAGCGGCACATCGCCGCAAAGGATGAGAACGTTCCCCTGGAACCCCTCAAGCGCTTCACGGGCAGCTGCCACGGCATCACCTGTACCACGCTGTTCACTCTGGAGAGCAAAACTGATCGAGTCATCTGCAGAAAAGAACTCACGTACCCTCTCTGCCTGGTGACCTATGACAACAGCAATTCGTGTTGCACCGACAGCTTTTGCAGCTTGCACAGGCCAGGAGATCATAGGCCTCTCCCCGACAGAATGCATGACTTTTACAAGATCCGACTTCATGCGTGTTCCCTTGCCGGCGGCAAGGATTATCGCTGCTATTTCACTCATGGCGAAACTCCCGGTAGATTGCTCGACATCCGGCAGTACTTTAGCCGATAGAACCTTTGCCGGTCAAGTTATAAAGGCTCTTTTCAGGCAGGAGAACTGCTGGCAGACCCCTATTTCGACTTTACATTAAAAGCGGTCAAGTTTATAGTCTCCTACCGGAGAGAACATGGGAATACAGGAAGACATAGCCTTTCTTGAAGGGAGTATCTCGGAACTGATCATCAAGTACGAGCAGTACTTCCTCGGCATAGAGAAACGGGAGCCGCTCAAGCTCTGCGAGGATATCGAGCGCTTCATCAGGCGCTACAATACGTCCACCATTATCAACACCATGACGAAGTTCAAGTTCAACACCCTGGTCGGCAAATTCAACAGTTACAAGCAGTACTGGACGAGGATAATCCGGCTTATCGAAGAGGGGAAATACTCCCGTGACCGCTTCAAGATGGCACGTCACCTTGCCGAAGACGCGCCGCTGCCACCATCTCAATATCATGAAAGACCGCAGCAGAACGATGCCGAAATAGTCTTCCAGAACTATCTAGAAGCGCGCAAGAAGTGCAACCTCCCGACTGACAACATCAGCAGGGATACCATGTTCACGATCATCGAGAAACAGCGGGAGGCACTCAGAAACAAGCATAACTGCTCTGAGGTCGAATTCCGTGTCGTCATCGAAGACGGTGCGCCGAAATTGAAGGCACGGCCGGCCAAATTCGCTGTCAAACACTGAGCATGAGCGCGCCCGGACACAGCAGGATAACGCTCGTCTCAATCCATCCGAACAGATCCCCCCAGTCAGTCCCGCTTGCAAACGCTTTTCTTTCCGCATCCCTGAAGGAAGACCCTGATCTCTCCGGACAGCTGCAGATCACCATCGTCGATCTCTATCAGGAGCAGACTTCTGAAGAGTGCGCTCAAGCCGTCATCGCCACTGATCCGGACATAGTCGGCTTCTCCGTCTACATCTGGAACAGAGCGCTCACCATCTCGGCAGCAGCAGCCCTGAAAGCTGTCAGGCCTGAACTGGTCCTGTTCTGCGGCGGACCGGAAGCCACATCAGACCAGCGTAAACTCCTGAATGAAGCCCCCTGGGACTTTCTGATCCATGGCGAGGGAGAAGCGCCTTTCACCGGGGCTCTCCGGCTCCTTGCCCAAGGGGATAGGATCACCGGAATCCCGGGAACAGCTGTTCTTGAGAACGGGGTCATGAGATCCTGTCCTGCCACGGAGACGACTGATCTGGAAACGATCCCCTCACCATTTCTTTCCGGAGTGATCGATCCTGCCGGATACGACGGGATGCTCTGGCAGATCTCGCGCGGCTGCAGCTTTGCCTGCGATTTCTGTTTTGACGCTGCCGGCAGTCGCAAGGTCAGGCGCTTCCCGCTTGAACGACTCGAAGCCGAGCTTAAGTGGTTCGTCAAAAAGGGTCTCTCCCAGGTCATTGTCCTCGACTCCACCTTCAACAGCGACCGGGAACGGGCAGTCAGGATCCTGCGCCTCATCAAAAGGATCGCCCCGCACATCCACTTTCATTTCGAAGTCAGGAGCGAATTCATCGACACGGAGCAGGCAGAGCTTTTTGCCTCGATCACCTGTTCGCTGCAGATCGGTCTTCAGAGCGCCGACAGCAAAGTACTGAAAAATGTCGGCCGGAGCTTCAACAGATCAGACTTTGTCTCCCGGATAACCCTGCTGAACGAGACCGGCGCGGTCTTCGGCTTTGACCTTATCTACGGACTCCCCGGCGATACGTTCAACGGGTTCATGCAGAGTCTTGACTTTGCCCTCGGCCTTTATCCGAACCATATCGACATCTTCCCGCTTGCACTGCTTCCCGGCACCAGACTTGCGGAGCGCAGCGCTGAGCTTGGGCTGAAACATCTCAACGAGCCGCCATATCTTATGACCTCTACTCCGGATTTTCCGGAAGAGGATATGCAAAGAGCCGGAAAACTCGCGGCGGCCTGTGACACCTTCTACAGCAGAGGGAAGGCCGTCTCGTGGTTCCTTAGCATCCTCCATCCGCTCAAAATGAAACCGGCCCGCTTTCTTGAGTCTTTTTACGTCTATGCAGAAAAGAGGGGAACAGCTCTTGAAAAGGCAGATGGATTTGGCGATGAGGAGATTCTGGCGCTTCAGACCGGCTTTGTGAAAGAGCTGTTCACGGAAAAAAGCCTGAAAAAACTTCTGCCGGTTGCCCTGGATCTGATCACTTACAACTATCATTATGCGACCGCACTCATGGCGGTCCCGCCGGAGATACCGGGTGTGACGGGCACTGATCCAGGCTCACTCTGTTTAAGCCTTGCCGGCTCTGCTCGCCTGGCAGAATTCAATTACGACATACTCGAACTGCTGGAAGCCGGCCACGCCGATCTGAAGGTGCTGGCCGCGTCTCTCTCTCCGGACGCCTCATATGCCGTCATCTACCCGAAGAACAACGAGATCCGGACAGAGTCGATCGATCACGCCAGCTACCGGCTGCTGGAAAAACTGGACAACAGGAAAACAGCCGGCAAGATCGCGGCAGAGTCAGGCATCAGCCCTGCCGATGCAGCCGGGTTTCTTAAGCTTGCGCTGGCAGAGGGGATCGTGGTTGAAGCGTCTTGAGACTGAGATCTGGGAATTCGAACACGAAGCAAGTGGGGTGTCGAGTTGGAAAAACTAGATGGGCTTAACCAAATTAATGCGAAGGAAGCTCTAAGGAAGAAATCACTAGGCGAACTCGGTGAGCTTTTTGCGATAAAGGCACTAGTTGACGGTGAATTTGATAAAATACGAAACCTAAATGATGAACAGATGAATGAGGCCTTCGCAGACATTCTTTGTGAAAAAGACGCCAAGAGATATGTCATCAGCGTAAAAGCTAGAAACAAGTATCAGCTAGATGGTCGATTGAATACTCGCTACAATCTTGGTACAAATGCCCATGAGAAAGCAAAGATGTCCGAAATGAAGTACAACGCGGTTGCCTACTGGATGGCCATACAGTTTGATCTTCATGAGTACTCAGTATTCTTTGGTTCCTTGGACAGTCTAGGTGGTGCGAGGGCGATCTCTGTTGATAAGTGTGAAAGTGGCCAAATTGGCGTCAAAATAGTTGATAGGAAACGACACTACTTTGATTTCAGTTTCTACAAGAATGTAATGAAGAGGAATCTAACATCTAGAAGCGGCAACGGGGACGTTGTTTAATTGTTTATCAATTTAGGACTGAACACGAGTTAATAGACAAATAAACAACCTCCCCGGATGATCCCCTGGACGTTAAACAAACGATCCTTTACATTATACACACTCCTTGGTAGTATGTTTATGTACTACCAATAAGGAGGATATATGAACCTCGTGAAAACTTCAATTACCCTACCCGACGATCTCCTTCAGGAAGCAAAAACGATGTCAAAAAACGTAAGCAGCTTCATCACTGAGGCCCTGCGGGAGCACATCCGCCAGCGAAAAGTGCAGAAGGCGATGGAATCCTTTGGCAGTTGGAAAGGTAGAGAAGACACAAGCGTAGACATTGTGAACTCCTTAAGAAAAGAGGGGGATCGCGACTATGCCGGGCGTTCTCATTGATACTGATATTGCCATTGACTTTCTGCGGGGAGCTGCCTACACACAACCCCTGATGGGCGGTTTGTGGAGCGATGGCAAAGCGATGATAAGTGTGTTGACTCTGTATGAGTTAACAGCTGGTATGCATGATGCTGAAAAGGTTGTGACGCATAATTTTATAGAGGCCTGCGGTGTTGAGCCAATTACTCCAGAGATTGCATTTAAGGGTGGGGAATTGTATCTAAAGTATCGCGCCAAGGGAGTTACGCTTACTTCGCTTGACTGCCTGATCGCAGCAACGGCACTTGTTAAGGGATATAAAGTAGCTACCAGAAACGTGAAACATTATCCGGAAAAGGGATTATTGTTTTCCATTTAGCTTTAGCCCCGGAGTCGTCAGCCCCAGACAAGAGACAAAAACACAAGTGCGTGGGTCCAACCAGGCAGAAGCAGCGGCCTCAAACCGCCGCCATTCTTCCGAACCCGTTTCCCCCATATTTCTCTAGCGAGGTGATTCATGCAACCTGACAAAACGATCTTTTCCATCAATGAGACACTGAAGACCATAAAGGAGCGGCGGAGCATCAGGTCCTTTGCCAGGGAGGAGATCTCCGATCAACAGATACAGATACTTCTTCAAGCGGCAAACGAGGCCCCTTCCGCCCACAATCAGCAGTCATGGCGGTTTATCGTCCTCACAGGTCAGAAGAAACATGAGCTTGCCGAACTGGTGGTCGAGGGCGCTCACCGCTTCTCAAGGCCGGCGCAGGCGCTCCTGCGAATGTCGGCACGAAGCATCGCCAGTGCACCGGTCGTTATCGCCGTTGCGAACAGCGGCGATCTGATTGATCACGGCACGGAACTCTTCGGAGGGGAAAAGGCGACGGCCCACGACTTCTTCCGGACCATGGAGATCCAGAGTTCTGCGGCGGCAGTTCAGAATATGCTGCTTGCGGCGACATCCCTGGGGCTTGCGACAGTATGGCTCGGCATCATGTTCCTGATGAAGGACGAGGTGCTGGCATTCCTCGGGGAGCCTGAAGGGGAGTTCATGGCGGTCGTCCCCGTGGGACATGCTTCCAGGGAGAGCGGCAGCGGACCCGTGAAAGAACCGTTCGAAATGAAGGTAAAATACCTGGACTGAGCGGAAATATGATAGGTCCGTGTTCAGAAAGAGTAAGGATGCGAAGTTGATAGACTCAGTGAGTGGGCCCACCGGTCCACTCACTGAGAGCTCGAAAAGAACTACTGATACTGGATGTAGACCGGTTTCGGGTTGAGCTTGAGCAGGTCCTGCGGAGTCATCAGCGGATCGCCTTTTTTCGTGTCGTTGTGATAGAAGAGTTTGAACCCGGTGTACTGCACCGGTTCCGCCACGATGTAGTCCTTGTAAGAGTCCCGCTTCAGCCAGGGGGCACCCCACCCGTCCATATGCATGACGATCTGCACTTCCGGTCGGAGCGTTATGCTCTTCGAGTTCGTGACCCCGTTCCGGGTGAACCTGTGCACGATAAAGACCTTCGGCGGCAGATTGTACCTCTTCACCAGTCCCTGCAGATATCCCGCAGCAAAGTTGATGTCCGCGGCATCATAGGTTCCGATCTTCGTCCCCGGCTTTTTTCCGCTGCTGATAAGGTTGAACTCGGGATCTATGCCGAGATGGACATCCGGATTTTTCAGGATCCACTCGAATCGGGGAAGGATGGTACGGATATCATCATGTCCGGTCTGGATATCGATGAACATGATCGCACCGGCCTCTTTCGCCCAGCCGTAGACCTCGTTGATGATCTTGTCCGGCATGAGCATCCGGTACTTGCCTGCCTTACCGGGAGCCCCCTGGGCAACGACCGCTATGAGATGCAGCGCCGGCTGCACCGGAAGCGACGGGTCAGCAGCCTGCCACCGGGCAGATTCTCCTTTCAGACGGCGAAGCATATCATCCTTCTGGTATTCGCCCAGAGCTCCCATCTTTTTCGAGAGCGGATTGCCGTAATAGGCGACGATCCTTTTTGCAGGGAGGATGGAGCCGGGGAGCAGGGCAGGGACATTTGCCGGCCACCCTTTCAGCCGGGCGTATTCAGGATCTTCGCCCGCATTGTACTTGATCTTCGGAGCGGAAATTTCAGGGACACCCTTGCGAAGACTGGCGGTCCTGTTGGCCATTTTCGCGGCCCTGGCAGCTGAACTTCCGCTTTTGAACCGCAACGACGACGCGGCGGAAAATTTTGCGCTATTTGCTGACGAAAGATCTGTGGGCTTATCTTTTGAACAACCGGTAGCAACGAATGAACTCAGCAGGAGCAGGACAGCCCCCGCACGGGCAGTAACAGATTTTACAGTTTCCAGAAAAAACTCCTTATTCCAAGTTGTATTCAAGTTGTCAGTTTCAAACTTCCGAGGTTTTTGAAACCTCGGAGGTTTTGCCAAGAATAACTGTCATATTGATTGCAAAAACAAATTAATACTATGCCTTGAATTTGTTTTCAGTACCTTCACGTAACCTGTTTATATTCTCTTTATGTTTCCAGATGACAAAAGCGGAGACGATGACCGTCATGATGACGATCACCGGCCGGTGATCGGTAACTGCGACAAAACCCGGCATCGCAGCTGCAGCAGCTATCGAGCCTAGAGAAATATACCGCCACCTCCAGACAACTGCCACAAAAATGACAAGTACTGCGCCAACCGAGAGCGGGGATACTCCGAGAAAAACCCCCAGCGCGGTCGCCACACCTTTGCCACCCTTGAATCCGAGAAAAACATTATAGACATGCCCCAGAAATGCCGCCAGACCGATTGCAGCGATCCATAGTTCTGCCATGCCGTAATACCTGGCGATAAGAACAGGGACAAGTCCTTTCAGGCAATCGCCGACCAGAGTCAGCACACCGACTCCCCGTCCAAGGGTACGATAGACGTTGGTCGCGCCGATATTTCCGCTGCCGCTGCTCCTGATATCTACTCCGGCAGCTTTTGCCAACAGTAGTCCGGTCGGTATTGAGCCAATAAAATAGGCAGCAATTGTCAGGATGATCTCTGTCTTCAAGGTATCTCCTCTTCGATCAGTTCGTCTGATTCAGCATGCGGCAGCTCAGCAACGTCCCGCAGCTTCCGCTCTATCGCTCTGGTCCTCACGGTGGCAGTGTCGATGCTGTTGCTCGCCTCATCCAGCTTCTTTTTTGTCTTCTCAAGAATATCACCGAACTTGCCGAACTCGCTCTTGACCGCCCCGAGCAGCTTCCAGACCTCGCTGGAGCGTTTTTCAATCGCCAGCGTCCGGAAGCCGAGTTGCAGGCTGTTCAGGAGTGCTGCGAGAGTTGTCGGCCCGGCAACGATGACCCGGCAGTCACGCTGCAGTGCCTCGCAGAGCCCCGGACGACGGATGACTTCCGCGTAGAGTCCTTCAGTCGGGAGGAACATTATCCCGAAATCCGTTGTATAGGGTGCTTCTATGTATTTGTCGCGGATCATCGCGGCCATGAGTTTTATCTGGCGTTCCAGCTGCCTGCCGGCATCGATAACCCCTTCAGGGTTCCCCTGTTCCTGAGCATCGACAAGCCTGAGATAATCTTCCTGCGGGAATTTAGCATCCAGAGGAAGCCAGACTGCCGATGAATCCGACACTTCCCGCCCGGGCAGCCGTATGGCGAATTCGACCCGTTCACTGCTCCCCGGCCGTGTCGCCACATTGGCAGCGTACTGTTCGGGGGCCAGCACCTGCTCAAGGAGGCTCCCCAGCTGTATTTCACCGAACGTACCGCGCGTCTTGACATTCGTAAGAACCCTCTTCAGGTCGCCCACTCCGGCAGCCAGGCCCTGCATCTCCCCAAGCCCCTTATGGACAAGCTCCAGACGCTCACTTACCAGCTTGAACGAGTCGCCGAGCCTCTGTTCGAGAGTGGCATGGAGCTTCTCATCCACCGTAGCCCTCATCTGCTCCAGCTTCGCCCCGTTCTCTTCCTGAAGGCTTTTGAGGCGTGCTTCGACTGTCTCCCGCAATTTGTCGAAGCCCCCTTCGTTCATCTGGGTCAACATCTTCAACTGATCAGCAAAAGTGTCGAGCTGCCCCTTCTGCAGCGATGCAATCTCCGTCATACGCCTCATCAGCGAATCGCCGAACCCGCGCAAGGAGGCTGTCTGTTCCTCTCGACTTTCGCGAAGCTGCCGGGAAGACTCATCCCTCAGGCGGGCCAGCTCTTCCCTGAAAATCCGCTCACTCCGCTCGACCGAACGGTCGAGTGTTTCAAGGCGGTCTATGGTCTGCTGCAGTGAACTGTCGCCGATCGAGCGCCGGTAAAGGATAAACAGCAGCACAAAACCGGCAGCAGCCAGGATCACCAGTATGGATAGCAGAATTTCTGTCACAGGTCAGCTCCGGCCCTTGATATGAAGCAACAGATGCCCGTCATGGCTCGCCGCAGGTCATGGTTCATGATGTTTCGTATCGAGGAGTATCTCACGCATCTCTGCTGTGCATATCTTTACTACAGCAGCAGTCGGAAGTGCAAGGATAAGCCCCCAGAACCCGAGAAGTTCACCCATCGCCATCAACGCAAAGATAACGCCCAGCGGATTGAGGCGCATGGTCCTGTTCATGACAAGCGGTTTGATGATATTCCCTTCGATGATGACATTGATAATGAAATAGGCAGCCGCAACCTTCGGAATAAGCCAGATGTCCCCGGTCTGGACATAGCCGATAAGTGCGGGCGGGATCATCGCGATGAAAACTCCGAGGAACGGGACGATCGAGGCAAAGCCGGTGAAAAGACCGTTGAGAAGAGGGAACTCCACCCCCAGGAGCGAAAGAGCCCCAGCAGTAAGGAGACCTACCAGGAAGCAGTCACACAGCATCCCGAGAAGGAAGCCTTCCAGAGAGCGGTTTATTTCGCGCCCGAGATCAATGAGGTGCTGACGTTCCCGATGGTGGAACATCCTTTTTATAAAATCCTTGACGTGCTGTTTGTAGAGCAGCATGAAAAAGACGAGTATCGGCGAAAGCACGAGATTGAAAACGGCAAAAAAGAGTTTTTTCAGCTGCAGATAACCGATGTTCGAGAGTTTCGACGTTGCGTCGGCAATCGAAGCTTCAATCCTGTCGAGAAGCCAGACACCCTCATCACCACCATAGTAACCGGCCAGTTCGACCTTCCAGCTTTCGAGCCACCCCTGCAGGGTATTCAGGTAGACGGGCAGCGCTCCTGAAAAAGCTTCTAACTGATGGCCGAAATACGGGACCAGAATAAAAGAGGCAAAGAGCGCCAATACCAGGCCTATGCCATACAGAAGTCCTAAAGCGGTAAGCCGGTCGAACCCCCGGCGTTCGAGATATTTAAGCATCGGGTTGAGAATATAGGCAAGTACAAGCGAGGTGAGCAGGGCTGAAAATGTGTGCGTAAGAAAGTAACCTGCAGCTACCAGCGCAGCCAATGTAGCAAAGAGTGCAATGATTATCCGGTTTTTCTCGACAGTACCGGACATCTGTTACACCTCGCTCGTGAAATCGCCGCGCCGCCAGTGAGTAGAGAGTATCTTCAGTGCCGCAGCAATAGGTATTGCCAGGATTATCCCCCAGAATCCCATCAACTCACCCAGAGCCATGACGACGACTATCGTCATCAAGGGATTGAGGTTCATTGCCTCCTTGAACACCAACGGTTTTACGAGGTAGCCTTCCAAAAAGTAGATCAATGAAAATGCACCTATCACTTTCAGAAGGATCAATCCGTTCTGAAATTTGACATAGGCAAAGAACAGCGGAGGGATTGTAGCCAGGATGACGCCGATAAACGGGAGGGTTGAAGCCAGCCCGGCGAAAAGGCCGTTGAGGAGGGCATAATCCACATCGAGGAGATAGAGCGCAATTGCTGAGAATACTGCGACAATGACCGAGACGATCAGTTGGCCTCGTATATATCCCCCTATGCTTGCGTTCACTTCGCGCCCCACTTCAAGAAGATGCTCTTTCTGTCGTGCGGGGAGCCAGACCTTGATCGAGGCGATGATCACCTCTTTGTAAAGAAGCATGAAGAAGACAAGGATAGGCGACAGGATCAGGTTGAATAAATTGAACGCCATACTTGAGGCTGTATTAAAGACACCAGTCCCGGCACTGGAGGTGATCGTCTCCAGCTTTGACGCCAGGCTGTCAATGATCCAGCTCCAATCTTGTGCTCTTTCGGCAGAGTAGATACTGGTTTTCATGCTGACGACTATTTCCCGTGCCTTCTGGAAATAATCCGGCAGATGCCTGACAAATGAGTCCCATCTCATGGTTATTAATGGAAGCAGATAGATCACACAAAAAAAGGTGACCAGCGCGAGAACCAGATAGAGGATCAGTATCCCGTAAATCCTCTTTATGGTACGTTGTTCAAGGAAGACCAGGGCAGGATCCAGGAGATAGGCGATGATAAACGACGAGAGAAAACAGGAGACCGTATGCCGGATCGCATACCCTCCCGAAATGAGCAATCCCAGTACGGCCAGCACCACGAAAACTCTGGTAAATGTTGAATGACTCTGATGATGTGTCATCTTGACCTCAAAAACCTGCTGACGGCGGATAGATGTCGTGCTCTTCGAGCCACGACCGGATCCTGTTATGCAGCATCTCGTCCTTCAATGCAAAATAAGCTTCAAGCTCATCAGAGTAGAATGAAAGTATCTCTTCTACCTTGCCATAAGAACTTTTGCCGGCGAAAGTGCGTTCAAGAAGAGACCTTAAAGAGCCGGCAGGGAGGCTTTTTATGAATTCATGGAGTAAAACGCGCTCCTGTTCGTAATCATCCCCGGGGATCTGGATGTAGTTTCCGCTTGCGGCCTCTATCTCCTGCCAAAACGCCTTGTCATCGTAATCATCAGGGACGGAAAAGATCTCCCCCGTGGCTCTATCCAGAAAGAATATCAGTTCCGGATCGTCATTCAAAAATGCATCGATCAGTTCATCCCAGATTATCTCGACTTCGCGAGCTACACCCATCACTACCTCATTAACTGCCTGCTGGACCTCTTGCACTTTTTCGACTATATTCTCTAAATGCACGCAATATTCATAGCCGATGCCCACCTCAGAAACCCTGAAGACACCAACTACCGGACCATGCTCCGCTTTCTGGAAGAGCTCCCCGGAAAGACAGAGATGCTGGTAATAGCCGGAGATTTCTTTGAGTTCTGGATCGGAGACTCTCCGCTACCGTTCCCTCACTACAAAAAAGTGCTTGATACGCTCGAAACCCTCACCCGCAGCGGCATAAAACTGGTCTTCATAGAAGGGAATCACGACTTCCATCTCAAGAAGTACTTTCGCAGAGCCTTTAACGCTGATGTTTTCCCTGTGTCTACCGCTCTTGATCTTGATGGGAAGCGCATCTACATTTGTCACGGCGACATGATAAACAGAGCTGACTACAGCTACAGAGCATTGCGACTTCTCTTCCGGAACCCCTTAACCCGACTGATCGCATGTATCATCCCTGCATCGATCCCGGCCCTGGTCGCTGTGAAGCTCGGCAACCACTCGAAAGGAAATCACTGTACGACAGCAACAAAATGGGACAGACAACAGCTGGCAAGAGATTTTGCGGCATGCCGCTTCTCGGAAGGCTTCGATGTTGTAGTCACGGCACACTATCACTTACCATTCATGGAGCAGCACGGAGAAAAGATTCTGCTTGCACTCGGTGACTGGATCACCCAGTTCTCCTACGGTGAATGGATCGACGGAGAACTCACGCTAAAGACCTATCAACCGGATTCCTCCGGCTAAGCTCGACTGACCGTCGATTTTTTGCTCTGGCAAGGCTGTCGAGGGGGTGCGCGGAAGCGTAGTACCCACTGGGCATAAACAGCGCTACGCTGAGCAAGCAGCCCTGCTGACTTACGCCGCCAGAGCTGAAAAGCAGCGGTCATTCTATCGGAAGAAGGCTTCGAGTGCCTTCTCCCCCACATTCGACGCCTTCACATTCCATTTCCCCTGATTAACCACCAGCGCGACAAGCGCAATCTGCGGGTCTTCCATAGGAGCATAGGCGGCAAACCAGCTGTATTGCCCATCAGGGTCCTTGCCGTCAATGGAGCCGGTCTTTGCTGCTATATTGAGCTTTGCAAGAAGCGCCCTACCCTTGCGGTCATGGAATGCACGACGGGACGTCCCTTTGTTCACCGTAGTCGAGAGCATTTTCGAGAGCTTTGAAGAGGTCTCTTCCGAGAAAAGCCTCCGTAACTCAAGGGGTGAAGCCGAGAACAGGACCTCTCCTGTGCCGCTGGTAACCCGTTCTGCAAGCAGAGGTGTCATCATCACCCCTTTGTTAGCCATCGCGCCGATCATCGAAACAGCATGGATCGGCGATATCTTGACTTCGCGTCCGAGCCCGGCCCCCATCAGCTTGAGTGCGGCATCACTCTGTGGGTTTTCGACCGTACTCTGAACAATCGTCGTCCCTGGAAAGAGCGGTTGGTTGAACCCATAGCGGGCCGCCTCCAGAAGGAGTTGCTCCTTGCCGACCACGCTGCTGGCAAGTCTCCCGAAAACAGGGTTCACTGATTTTCCCATAGCATCTGTCAGTGTCATCTCCGGGCTGCGACGGCTCCTCGGATCCCAATAACGCGGGTTGACAGAGGTCTTTTTCCCGTTGAATGCAATAACAGTATCAGGAGAGACCTTCTTCTGTTCAAGCGCCGCCGAGGCAGTGATTATCTTGAACAGGGACGCCATCGGATAAATCTGATAGTACGCTTTTTTTGACCATTGAGGATCAACCGTAGAGTGGCTCACCATACCGATGACCTTGCCTGTCTTGGGTTCCAGGGCAATAAAGACTGCATACGGGACGCGTCTCTCGGAAAGAAAGCGGGAGACCTTTTCCTGAAGTTCTGAATCGAGGTTGTATACGATCGAGCCGCCATCGCTGAGAAGCGATTCGAATCTGCTGTTCACAACTCTTGCGGAGGTGAGAAGATCGGTTGAGACTTGCAAAGATTGGAACCTGTCAAGCGGAGGGAGCTTCTGTACCTCCTTCACCGATGCTTTTGCATCAGCTCTTCCGGGCAAAGAGAGCGGCAGCCGCAATGGACCCAAAAGTGAATAAAGAGGCCAGATAGCCAGAACGAGAGCGATCGCAGGCAGCAGGATACGCAGACGCATTTTTTTGCGCGGAGGTTCTGCAAGTCTTTTTCTGAGATTTGCGTTCCGGCTTCCCTGTTTTGCAAAAAGTCGCTTCAGAAAGCCTTGTCTGTCTTTTGTCAGGTGTTTGATATCCAGCATAGTAGTTGGGCGCAACTATAGGTGAAAGTACACGGCTTGTCAATTAGCGGGGCAACAGCATCCTGTCATCAGACTTCGGCCAGATCTCTCAGGGTCATACCGGCTAAAGCACCGGCAGCAGCGGCATCGACCTCAGCAATGATTTTCTGGAGCCGTTCTTCGCCACCGGTAAGCCGCAGCGGCTGCCAACTGCCGCCATAATCCCTGAGAATATCCAGAACATCTGACAGCATTATCTGGTCCGGCTCCCGGGCAGGCTGATACGAAGGGATATCCCCGGCCGTAGCCACCAACAGTCCGCCTGCTACCAGTTCATCAAGCAGCTCGCGCAGGACCCTCTCTGGCAGTTCCAGCTCGTCTTCGAGTCCCTTTGCAGTCCAACATTGTGTTCCGGTCACAAAGGCCGTCACGACATCCTGAAGGATTGCCAGAGCCAGAAGTTCCCGCAAACGGAAATTTATGACCGGAGCGCGGATCTCTCGCCTGAATTTCTGAATGTTCTGTTGAGCATGGACTATCTCGGCGCCGAACAGAACGATCAACCAGCTTGTATAGATCCAGACCATGAATATCGGGAGGACTGCCATGGTCCCGTAAATAGCATTATAGTTTGCCACTCCGACCTGAAAGTAGATGTAGCCCCACTGTGCCAGCTGCCAGCAGGTACCGGCAATCACACCTCCCATAATGGCCGGGTAGATCCTGACAACAGTATTCGGTATGAATACATATAGAAAGACGAGCGCGACCCAGGTGATCATGTAAGGGACAAGATGCAGCAGATAGAGGAGGAAGTCTCCTACATAGGAATTTTCAACCAGCCACTTGACCAGCGACTGGCTCTGAAGGAAACTTGTCATGCTCACTGCAGTAAAGATCAGGATCGGACCGACTATCACTACACTCAAGTAGTCGCTGAACTTGCGTTGCAGGCTCCGCGTCTCATCCACACACCAGATAGCGTTTAATGCTTCTTCGATATTTCCGAGAAGGGTAATAACCGTAATCAGGAGGGCAACGAGACCAAAGACTCCCAACGAGCCCATATTTGTATTGTTGATATAGTCGATGATCCGGGTTGCCACCTCCTGTGACCCCCCTGAAAACTGCGCCATAACAAACGGCTCGACCCTGTTCTGGACTCCGAAACCCTTCAGTACGGCAAAAGTCAGTGCAAGGAAGGGCACCAGAGACAGTATAGTGGTGAAGGCCAGGGCTGAAGCACGAAGCATACATTGATCGTTCCAGAAATTCCGTGCCGCCAGCAGGAAGATCTGAACAGACTTGTAGAGATATCGACGCACACCTCTGTACTCATCCGCATCCAGATTCCTGAGCCATCTTTCAATTATCTGAACCAATCCGCTGCTTTCAGCTTCGACCATTTTGAACCACCTCCACCGGCCATAAAAAAAGGGCGCACGAAGTGCACCCTTTTTTTATGGCGACAAAAAGGCTATGCACCTTTCAGCCGCTCCTTCTCACGTTCCATAGCCTCTTTACCTGCCTCTATTGCAGAATTAAGGATGCTTTTCTTCTCACTCAGAACACCTTTACCCTCTTCAATAGTAGACTTTATCTTCTCCTGAGCCTCAGAGGTGTACTCCTTGATCTTGTCGACAGCATCTTCAGCAAGGTTTTTAATCTTGCCACGCAGTTCCTCGCCTGTCTTTGGGGCAATCAGAAGTGCAGCGCCCGCACCGACTGCAGCCCCGGCAAGAAATGAAAGAAGGACAGCTCCCACACCAGCACCGTTATCGTTATCAGCCATACCATCTACCTCCTTTTTTTGGTCAGTTTTTCCATCAGAAATGAACCGGCAACCTTTGCACCGGTTAACCATAATGTGGACTTGGAAAAAACTCCAGCAGCACCACCTACCACAGATACGATCGTACGAAGGCCTTTGTTGGCTTCATCTACTGTAGAGACGAATGTCCTGACCGTACCTATGCTCTCCGCAGCACCTTCGGCAATCACGCTAACGTCTGCAAGGACTCCGTTAAGCTCCCTGATAGTAGGCTGGATATCGTTCTCAAGCCTGCAGGCGATCTCCCGAAAACTGATGGCAGCTGCTTTCAGCTCCCTGATCAAGGGGATGAGGAAAAAAACAAGCACTACAACTGCAGCTGCAACAACCAGTGCCGCAATATTAACAAAAACCATGGTAAATGCCTCCGATCAGTTGAAGGAGAATCCCTTCAAGAAAGATTATATCCCTACCGTTCACTAATGCAACTTATGCCTTTTTTTCATCATCCGGCTTTCCCGGCTTGATCTCTATCTCATCTTTGCCGTCGGAAGCACGCTTGAAATTCTTGATACTTTTACCCAGAGCCCCCCCGATCTCAGGAAGTTTCCCGGCCCCGAATACAACCAGTACAATAACAAGAATTATTATCAGCTCCGGCATCCCGAATCCGAACATGCTTACCCCCATTTACACCTTTTATGTAAAGCTAGCAAATAATACACTCCGGCAGGAAAAAATCAAGCTGACTTCGCATGACTTATCCATTTCAACCTGTTATAAGCTAAATGTATGGGAAACTTCAGGATCATCTCGGAATTCACCCCGCGTGGTGACCAGCCAAAAGCGATTGAAGAGCTGACAGAAGGTATCCGGCGCGGTGACCAGCACCAGGTTCTCCTTGGGGTCACCGGATCCGGCAAGACCTTCACTATGGCGAACGTCATCGAACGCTGCGGACTGCCCGCTCTTGTTCTGGCACCGAACAAGACCCTTGCTGCACAGCTCTATGGTGAGTTCAAGGAGCTCTTCCCGGAAAATGCCGTTGAATACTTTGTCTCCTACTATGACTACTACCAACCGGAAGCCTACATTCCGACAACTGATACTTTCATCGAAAAAGACTCCTCGATCAATGATGAAATAGACAAGCTGCGGCACTCGGCAACCAGAAGTCTGCTTACGCGTCAGGATGTCATCATCGTAGCCTCGGTATCGTGTATTTACGGGATAGGATCTCCTTCAGAATACGAAGCAATGCATATCTTTTTCTGCCAGGGTGACCTTTTCGGACGGGACACTCTGCTCCGCAAACTCGTGGATATACAGTATGAAAGGAATGATATCGATTTCCACCGGGGGACCTTCCGGGTCAGAGGAGATAATGTCGAAATATTTCCTGCCCACGACGATGAAAAAGCTCTTCGAATAGAGTTCTTCGGGGATATGGTCGAGTCGATCGCCGAAATCGATCCGCTTCGCGGCAAAGTCCTGGGCCGGCTGCAGCAATGCGCCATATATCCTGCCTCACACTACGTTGCTACAAAAGAGACTCTTGATCGGGCGGTCGAAATGATCCGTACAGATCTTTGCGAAAGGCTCCAGTGGTTTCGGTCGAATAATTTGCTGGTTGAAGCACAAAGACTGGAGCAGCGGGTCATGTTCGACCTCGAAATGATGGAAGAGATGGGGTTCTGTCAGGGGATTGAGAACTACTCGCGCTATTTCGATAACCGGCAGGTGGGTGAAGCACCGTTCACACTGATTGATTATTTCCCGAAGGATTTTCTCCTTTTTGTCGATGAGTCGCACGTTACGATCCCCCAGGTCGGGGCTATGTATCGGGGTGACCGGAGCCGGAAGGAGACCCTTGTCAATTACGGTTTCCGGCTTCCGGCCGCTTTGGATAACAGACCCCTCAATTTCCAGGAATTTGAAGCAAAGATAAACCGGGCGGTCCATGTCTCTGCGACACCTTCAGCATACGAACTGATGCGAGCAGGAGGCGTCGTAGTCGAGCAGGTTATCAGGCCGACCGGGCTTATTGATCCGCTCATAGAAGTAAAACCTGCAGTCCATCAGGTTGACGATCTCCTGGCGGAAGCCAAAAAAACCATTGATAAAGGTGAAAGGGTACTCGTAACAACACTTACCAAAAGGATGGCGGAAGAGCTGACTGAATACTACCGTAATGTCGGGATGAGAGTCAGATACCTCCATTCCGATATTGTCACAATCGAAAGGATGGAGATCCTCAGAGGCCTTCGGCTGGGAGAATTCGATATCCTGGTAGGGATAAACCTCCTCAGGGAAGGGCTTGATCTCCCGGAAGTGTCACTTGTGGCAATCATGGATGCCGACAAAGAGGGCTTTCTGCGGTCCGAACGCTCGCTGATACAGACCTGCGGACGGGCGGCACGGAACATCAATGGCAGAGTGATCATGTATGCCGACAGAGTAACCCGCTCCATGCAGGCATGCATAGACGAAACGACACGACGGCGGAAGATCCAGGAAGAGCACAATGTGGCAAACGGGATTACACCTGAGACTGTCAGGAAGAGCCTGAGAAGCATCCTCGAATCGATCGAGGAGAAGGATTATTACGATCTACCCCTTGCGGCAGAAGAACAGGAAGAGTATCTGCCGCCAAAAGAGCTTGCAAAGCTTGTCAAAACCCTTCGCAAGGAGATGCTTGCAGCTGCACAGGAACTTGATTTCGAAAAAGCGGCAGCGCTGCGCGACAGGATCAGAAAACTGGAAACAATGGAACTGAAATTGAGATAAACTTTTAGCAGGGATTCATATGCTCTTCAATCTCTTGAAATCGCTTCAGTCTCTCCTTTTCCCGCCGATATGCCATCTCTGCAAGGAATTCATCTTTGACTCAGGTGAAGTTAAACTCTGCGCCGGTTGTCTGGCAATGGCACCACCTCTCATCTCACCTTTCTGCACCTGCTGCGGACAGCCGTTTGCCGGAGCAGGCACCGACCATCTCTGCAGTCACTGCATCATAGAACCACCACCCTTCTCTGCTGCCCGTTCAGCGCTTTTATTCGAAAGCAGTACAAAAGAGATGATCCATCAGTTCAAATACAGCAAGAAGGTCATTCTTCGCAGACCGTTGGGACTTCTTGCTGCATCACACCTTGCAGATTTCTCTGAAAGGTTCAAAGCAGACCTGATCCTGCCGGTCCCTCTTCATGTAAAGCGGCTCAGGGAGAGAGGATTCAATCAGGCAGTCCTTATCGGAGAGATCTTGTCGAAGAAATGGGGGATCACGCTGTCGAGAAACAACCTGAGACGCACCAGGTGGACAGAACCACAGGTGAATCTGGGTGCAGCAGAGAGGGCAGCCAATGTCAAAGGGGCTTTTGCCGTTTCTTCCGGGGAGGAAATATCCGGAAAGAGAATATTTCTTGTCGATGATGTTTACACAACCGGAAGCACGGCTAAAGAGTGCAGCCGCATCCTCATGAAAGCCGGAGCAGCAGAAGTGGCGGTGCTGACGGTTGCCAGAGGGCTTGGCTGATGTAATTCAGCCTCAGATTAATCCTTATCAAAATCAAGTAACGTCGGGATACAGCGCTTACTTGATGCAGACTCTCCTGATCTCATGGATGTCAGTCAACCCCTGCATCACTTTCATGATCCCATCCTGCTTCAGAGTCGTCATCCCCTCCTCAATAGCCAGTTCACGTATGATATCTGTCGATGCTCGTACCTTGATGGAGTTTTTTAAAGAATCGCTGATCGACTGGAGTTCATGAATACCGAGCCTGCCTCTGTAGCCGCTTGAATTACAGTATTCACATCCTTTAGCCCTTGCCAGTACAACGCTGTCGCGTTTTATCCCTAAGAGGACAAACTCCTTGGCGCCATACTCATTAACAAGTGCATTCCACTCATCGTCATCAGGCGTGTACTTTTCCTTGCATTTATCGCAGAGCCTTCGAGTAAGCCGCTGAGCCAGGATACAGAGGAGCGAATCGGAAAATCCGAAAGGATCGATCCCCATCTCCAGAAGCCGGGTCAGAGTCTCCGGAGCAGAGTTCGTGTGAAGTGTTGAAAACACGAGATGACCCGTGAGAGATGCCTCAACCGCAATGGCAGCGGTCTCTTCGTCTCTCATTTCGCCGACCATTATGACATCGGGATCAAGACGCAAAAAAGAGCGGAGAGTGGTCGCGA
Organism: Geobacter sp.; assembly: GCA_009886125.1. GTDB lineage: Bacteria > Desulfobacterota > Desulfuromonadia > Geobacterales > DSM-12255 > VEOV01. The sequence continues at coordinate 26,698 of VFJK01000125.1, forward strand.
AGGTAAGACCTATCCTGTTATTCACCTGCACCTGACGCAGCCCGGGCTGGGTGATCTCCACGGGGTCCTCTACGGTCCATATTTTGACTTTCGGACTGTTTATCGTCGCGATGGCAGAGTGAAGTGTCGTCGTCTTTCCGGAACCTGTGGGCCCGACAACAAGAATAAGCCCGTATGGCTGGTGGATGGCTTTGTCGAACTCTCTCAGGTTTCTCTCGGTCAAGCCGAGATTCTTGTACTCTACCGGATCAGAATTGTTAAGGATCCTCAGGACGACATCCTCCATCCCTCCGACTGTTGGCATGGTCGCCAGGCGCAGTTCGATATCTGCAGGGCCGAATTTCTTGAAGACTATCTTCCCATCCTGAGGCTTGCGCTTCTCGGATATATCAAGATCAGCCATGATCTTGAGTCGTGACGGTATCGAATATTTGTACCGGTACGGGAGTTTTTCGTAGACCTCACAGCAGCCATCGATCCTCATCCGTACGGTAATATCCTCTTTACCCATCGCCGGCTCGATATGAATATCCGAGGCCCGTTTTGTCCAGGCATCATAGATAATCTTGTTGACGAGCTTCGCAAGAAGACTGTCTATTTCTTGTACAAAATGGCTCTCCTGCTCAAATTCAGGAGCTTCTATCTCTCCTGCCACGATCTTCTGTATGGAATCCCGGATGGTTGTCTTACTGGCCCTGGCAGCAACCTGAGTCGGTTCCGGCGCGGCTGTCACTGAAAAAAACAGCTGCGTCTTGATGATCTCGTCTTCCGGAGCAATTACCGTTTCGACCTTCAGATTCAGATGGTCTTCAAGACGGAGAAGTTCCTTCTGCTCCAGAGGCCTGGACATGGCGATGGTAATTATTCGCCCCTCGATCGTAACAGGTACCATCTTACGTTCACCGACCCCTAAAGCTATTATCGATTTTGCCAGGCCGGTCTTTATGTCAGGCATCTTGCCGCTTAAGTGGATAAAAGGGAGTCCGGAATGTATAGAGATCGCCTTTGCAAGCGACTCGAAGTTCAGAAAATCAAGATTGAGGAGTACCCTGAAGATCGAAATATGCTCGTCCAGACTCATCTCATAGGCAAGGTCCAGCTCCTCTTCAGTGACAAGCTTGTAGTTGATAAGGATCTCAGCGAACTTCTGCCTTTTCTCATACTGATCGAACGCTCTTTGAAGCTCCGGTTCTTTCAGGTAGCCCAGGCTGAGGAGAACGGCGCCGAGCTTAAACTCTCCCCCGGAGCCTTTCTGTTTTGCGAGTGCCTCATCCAGCTGCGCTTCAGTTATCATCCTGTATTCGAGCAGTATCTCGCCCAGCAACTTTTCTTTCATTATAAGCCCCGATAAAGGAAGGGAATTTAACTGCCCGGTAATTATCCCGGTATAACAGACACACCGTGCGGATCATCATTCAGCCTTGCCAGCATGTACTCAAAAGCGTTCATACGCGATGCCATCACCACGATCTTCTGGTCGGCCCGGGTCATTTTAAAAAGCTTCTGCACGTTTTCATTCAGCCCGTAACAGACCAGTTTCCCCGAGATACCCGCAAGGTCCCTGGCAGTCGAGATGCATAGCCCAAGCCCCGAACTGTCGACAAATTCCACTCGACTCATATCAAAAACGATATTGACATATTTCTTATCAACGAGCTTCTGAATCTGACTCTTTAACTGCTCAAGAGTGCTTGCGACAAGACTTCCATTGAGTTTAAGAAAAATTATATCGCTATCGAGCTCAACTTTTATTTCCATATCCCCCCCTAGACTCTTTTTACGAACAGCTTTGCAACAGATATTATATTTTTCCCCTCGTGATGACGATACGTGAACTCATCCGAAAGCTGGTTGATGATCGCAAGCCCATACCCCCCTTCCGGCAGGTTGTTTTTCTCATCAAAATCCGGCATCTCTGCCTTCCTGTCTGTCGGATCGAAGGCTGTTCCATCTGTAGTCAAGGTGAATGACGCCTTGTCTCCTTCTGCCCTGAATTCACCTGCGATAAACGTGCAGCGCCCATGCTCTACAGCGTTATTTACGAGCTCGCTGACGATCTGGCAGAAGTCATCGACCCTTGAGTCAGCGGCCTGACCAAGCCATTCGATCAGAGAAGCCTTCACCCCTCTGCGGACGATCTCAGAACTGCTGAACTCAGGCTTTATCGAGAAGACCCACTCCCCTTTCATACGACTACACCGACATCCTGCTGATCCGTATCAAGTGAAATAGCAAAGATCGTCAGATCATCCTCAAATGCACCGTTGCAGTATGTATCGGCAGCTTCAAACACCTTGGTCAGCATCTCGTGAACCGTCAAGGTAGAGTCAACCATGGAAAAGATATCTTCGTTAAAGTACTCTCCTTCAGCGTTTCTGGTCTCTATCAATCCATCCGTGTAAAGAAGTATTTTATCACCCTTTGAAAGCCGGTATTCAGAGGCAGTCCAGCTGTCATCAAGGTCCCAGCCTATTGGCGGACCGGTAGCCTCTATCGAGACAGTTCCAGAAGAGCTGTAAAGATATGCCGGGTTATGGCCGGCTGAAGCGACCTTCAGAATCCGGCTCTTTCTGTCGCAGACCAGATACATCATGGTCAGGTACATCCCGCTTTCCGAAAGCATACTGACAAGTGTCTGGTTCGCAACAGTGATAATTTCGGCCGGATCGCTCTTCCCTTTGCCAATGGTCATGAAAAGACCTTTGCATACAGCCATGAAAAGAGCTGCAGAAATACTGTGCCCTGAAATATCGCCGATGAGAAAGTGTGCTGTATCTTCATCTATCCACCCATCAAAAAAATCCCCGCCGATCTCGTCTGAAGGTCTGAAAAATACTGCTGTACTGAATCCGGGGATATCCAGACGTTCAGGTAAAATCTTTTCCAGTAGACGGTGCGCCAATACCCTCTCTTTTTCCAGGGTCGCATTCTTTGCTGCCAGTTCCCTCCCCACCTGCGCCAGCATGTCCCGGCCATGCTTCAATTCAAGATGGTTCTTTACTCTGGCTTTTACAATCGAGGGACTGATCGGCTTTGTTATGTAATCAATCGCACCGATTTCCAGCCCTTTTGTCTCATCATCTTCTGCACCCATAGCTGTCACAAAGATCACCGGCATTGACTCTGTAGCAGGATCTGACTTCAGTATCGAACAGGTCTCATACCCGTCCATTTCCGGCATCATGATATCAAGCAGAATGATGTCAGGAAGTTCCCTTCGAGCCACTTCCACCCCTGTCGCTCCGGATGTCGCGAAAAATATTTCATACTCCTGATGAAAAATCTCATTCAGTATCTGAATATTCGCCACCGTGTCGTCTATGATAAGGACTTTCTGCATGGTTTCTTTCATGGGCCGGATTCCTGATCAAGTTTTATGTTCAGAATCTCCGCGATACTGCCAAGGAGATCCTTCGCCCCCTTGAAGTCGAGGTTCTCGACACATCTCTCCAGCTTTTCGAGATGGTTATTCAGTGCATCAGAAGCCAGCAGGCATTTCAGTTTTCTGAAAACAGTACAGGCCTCAAGGTTGTTCTTCTCCAGATTCAGCGATAGCTCTCGAACCATTGCTGCAATGATCCCCGGATCAGCTGAATCTTCTGAACTCTCATTGTTGAGCGTAAGGAAATCATCCGGAGAGATGTCATCGATAAACTCCAGGGTTCGCTTAAGAACTGCAAGTTTTATAGAGAGTTCCTCAATTAGCGGGTAGAGTTCTTCATCACTGCTCTCCTTTGCCAAAGCATCCTCAATATTTGCAGCTGCTGTGCCTGCATCCTCGGCGCCGACTGTCCGTGCAAGTCCTTTCAGGGTATGAGCAACCCTTTTGGCGATAAGATTTGAACCCTTTTCAATCGCCTCTCTGATCATCCGGTCGTCTTCAGAGTGAAGACGCCTGAACTCTTTAAGGACCGTAACAAGTATCTGCTGACTCCCCAGCCTCTTTATTGCCTTGTCAAGATCAATACCAGGGGTATCTTCAGGAAAACAGATACCTGCCTTGCCAATGAAAGCAGCTTCAGTAATACTGCTGTCAGGGATTTCGCTTCCCGGCCTGAACCAGTGATGAAGGACAGCAAAGAGTTCCGCTACATCAATGGGCTTTGCAACATGGTCATTCATGCCAGCCTCGAAACATCTATCCCGGTCATCTGCCATAGCACTCGCGGTCATTGCAATAATCGGCAGATCCTTATACGTGCCGGTAGAGCGTATCAGCCTCGTTGCTTCAAATCCATCCATCACCGGCATCTGTAAATCCATCAGCAATGCATCATACCGGGCTCCTGCGGCAGAAAGCATCTGCACCGCAACAGCACCATTTGAAGCAATGTCGAGATCTACTCCCCATCGCTCAAGAATCCCCCGCGCTACCTCCTGATTGATCTGATTATCCTCGGCAAGAAGTATTTTCATCCCCTTGAAATAGCCTTCAAACTCTATCGACGCAGCCTCTTCAACTTCCCGCTTCTCTCCGACTCCAGCTGCTTCCATGATCGAATAGAGAAGATTCGTCGGTACAGCTGGCTTAATAACTATTGAAGTGATAGGAGTGCATGAATTGTCGACTCCCGCCAGTTTCCTGTCATTTGTGATCAGAACCGCAGGTATTCCCTGTAGAGGTTTTATGCAGCTTGTTCTGAAAATATCTTCGACGCTCATCTCATCATTTATCGACACATCAAAGAGCAAAAGATCATAATCTGCCTCTTGGATAGAGTAAGCTTCTTCCGGATTCATCGAACTGACTTGCATCCCGAAGGAAGAGAGCATGCCCGCAGTGTAGAGAGCCCCCTTGCCTTTGCCGCACAGATGAAGGATTCGCAAGCCTTTCAGCCCCTTGAAACTCTCTGAAAGCGGCTCACTATGGCCATCTTCAAGCGAGAAATTGGCAGAAAAGGTGAATACGCTCCCGACACCTGGCTCTGACTCGACTGAAATCTCTCCCCCCATCAACTCTACAAGCTGCTTACTGATCGAGAGCCCGAGCCCTGTCCCCCCGAAACGTCTTGTTGTGGATGAATCAGCCTGACTGAATGCTCCGAAGAGATGCTCCTTCTGCTCCGGCGTCATACCGATGCCAGAGTCCACCACACTGAACCTGAGACGCACTTTTTCATCGGTCTTCGAATCAACCGTGATAGAAAGGACAATCTCACCAATCTCGGTAAACTTGACGGCATTGCTGACAAGATTGAGCAGAATCTGGCCGAGCCTCAGCGGATCACCGATAAGAAAATCCGGTGCCTCGGAGGATGCAGAGATAAGAAGCTCCACCTTCTTTGCACCGATTGCGACCGGGGCAATATCGGTCAGCTTGGTAAGCACTTCACTTAACCGGAAGGGAATAGTCTCCATCTGCAGGCGTCCTGCCTCTATTTTAGAAAAATCCAGTATGTCGTTGATGATTTTGAGAAGGGATTTGGCTGCTCCTTCTGCTTTCAAAGCATACCCCTTCTGATTGACGGAAAGTTCAGTCTGTTGAAGAAGGTAGAGCATCCCTATAACAGCATTCATGGGAGTTCTGATCTCATGGCTCATGTTTGCAAGGAACGAGCTTTTGGCGATTGTTGCCGCCTCTGCCTCTGCCTTGGCGCGCTGTAGCTCATCAAAAACTTTCTTCTGATCGGTAATATCCTCCTTGACTGCTATGAAATGAGTGCTCTCTCCATCACTGTTCCTGACAGGAGAGATTGAAGCTGACTCCCAGTAAAGCTCACCGTTTTTCTTTTTATTACAGAACTCTCCATGCCATTCAAACCCGCCGGTTATAAGATCCCAGAGTGTCTTGTAGAATTCAGGGGGATGGAAACCTGACTTGAGAACTCTGGGATTGTTTCCGATTGATTCCTCGGGTGTGTAACCAGTTATCCTTGTAAAGCAGGGATTTACATATTCGACAATCCCCTTGGCATCAGTTATGACAATCGATACAGGAGACTGTTCGACAGCCTGAGAGAGTTTTTTGACAAGCTCCTCAGCAGCCCTGTGCTCATCCTTCAGCCTGATGGAGACGACTGTGTAAGCCAGGTTCTCCGTAAGCTCAGTCAGCAGACTCACCTCTTCCTTATCAAATGCGTCCCTGCTGGTGCTGACAATCTCCAAAGCACCGATAATCCTCCCTTCCCCCCATAACGGAATGGCAAGCGAGGAGGTATCATCTCCACCTCCACTTTCAGTAAGCCCTTCCATCGAG
>VFJK01000086.1 GCA_009886125.1 Geobacter sp.
ATCGAGCTCTTCTACACCGACTGAATAACTGTCCTTCCATTTAAAAAGTGGCATCCGGCTTCCTTTGCATTCTTGTGATCAGAGCAGCACTCCGATACCGATCAGGACATTGAGACAATAAAGAGCAAGGATCACGAGCCCGATCCGGAAATGCAGATCCCGCAGTTGAACGGCAGTTCCGGCTATCTTGCGTGATACACGATAACTGATAATGAGCATGAGGAGAATAGCCGTCCCGACTGACAAGTGAAGAGGATACTGAAAGAGATTCCCGGTATCGACAAAAACCAGGGCCAAGCCGGCACAAAAACCTCCGGCTCCAAGCAGGGCAAACAAAGGTCCCTCCTTGCGATGCCGCTTTACTGCGAGCAACGGCAGTGGAGTATCGGCTTTACGTGCCCGCCTGATCAAGAGCCCGTTACGGGCGTGATAAAAGAACATGAGCATCACAGTCAGATTGAAAAGGCCATGAACCAGCTTCAAGATGGAGATCAGCTCTCTGCTTATAAGTGGAAACTGCATAATCCCCTTCCCTATTCAACGACCTCGATCAGCCCTTCCATCCCTTTTTCCCGGTGAGTCTTGAACCATAGCAGGCTCTTGTCACAGAAGATCGGATATTTACCGGTTTTTTTAGGAGTAAATGTCAAGGTCAGCGGTTCGCCCTTCATGTCGATATTGAAAACGATACCCGCTTCAGGCGAATCTGCTTTCAGGTTATGCGGAACGTAGCCGGGAACTTTCTTGACTTTCAACTCTACAGGCTTGTTGACCTTCACAACGATATAGTTCGGATCGTAGTAGTATTCACCGCCCACTATCTCCGCCCGCTGAACTCCATCTGCATCGATCTTTGCGACAATCCGCTTTTCTTTCCATGTACCATGATCATGGATATCGGCCGATTTTGGTTTCGCTTCCTCCTTGCTGTCAGCCGGATAAGCAGCAGTACTGCAAAGCAAGAGAAGAGAAAGAGTAAGGAAGGAGTATTGTGATCTTTTCATAGATGCCTCCATATGTTTTCTGACTATTGTTTCAATGATACCAGAAAATATCGGCAGGTAAACAAGCCAGGCTCAAAAAGAGATGTGTATTAAAGAGAGCGGTGGGGTATTCAATTGCAAAAAGGCTTACGGAAACCCTCAAAACTTTTTTAGTTAGCGAATTAGAATCACATTAAACCTATTCGCTCTTCTGTAATCCATTCAGGTACAGATCCAGGGCTTGTGTAATAAAATCCTCATCGTTGATTGATTCAGGCAGCAGACTTTTCGCAATACGGCTGGCAAGAAAGAAATAATGAAACATCCCCGCTAAGAGCAACGTCGCATTAGCCGGATTTATTCCGTACCTGAACGTTCCTTTTTGTATCCCCCTGGCGATGTTGTTATCTGATTGATACGCCACATGCCGGATATTTTTCAGAACTATCGACTCAAAAAACGGAGATGGTTTCAAAAGCTCCCGGTAATACAGTGGAAAGAAATTGGGAACATCCTTATGAAAAGCGCACAGAGCTCTTGCGAATGATTCAACTTTGACAACCGGAAGATCGCTCCCCTCCAGAACAGCACTCATCCTGAGAGAATACTGGCTGAACAGGGATTCAAGCAGTTCTTCGTATATTTTGTCCTCGCTGCCGAAAAGTCTGCCTATCTCACTGTACTCAACCCCGGATGCAGCTGCAATACGCTGGAAAGATACCCCTGCATAACCATCTTCTGCGAACAGAATTGCCGCCGAATCGAGCACCTGTTCATGAACGGTCTTTCCCATATTTTTCTCCCGATGTATAGACAGCAGAACAAGCCTTATCTATTCAGAAACTGTTATCCTCGATGCAGCTGCCTGCTAAACGCAGGAGCCTTTCCCTGGGAGTCTGCCGGACTTAGAATAAATCTGCTGCAAATCCATCTGAACGGCTCATATTTCACCGCTTTCTCGGTCAATAGAACAACTATTAACCCTCAAAACCGGCAAAATCTGATCTCGTCCAGCTGAATTTTCGCTTCGATTTCCTAAGTCCGACAGACTCCTAAACGACTGTCATCTCGCGTAGTTTCAGTTCGAGGTCATCGACATTGATCCGCACTACCGCATCATCGGCCTTCTCGGCACGGACCACACCATCCTTGACCCATTTCAGGATCAACGACTTATCCAGGTTGTATTTTGCGGCAGCTTCATCCAGCAGATACCATGTTATTCCGAGTGACATGATCTTCCTCCTTTAAATCCCGCTTGAGAGTCCTTGAGAAGCGTTTTCAAGCCAGGTGTGTTTTATGGATCAAAACCGAAAACGCGGAAGTTATAGAGTGCATGACACAGCATCAGTCCCCAGAGCTCTTTGCGTTTCAGAAACCAGACCGTCGGCAGTAATGCCCAGATAAACGTTTTAAGCAGTTGGGCCGGCCCCTCACTCCAGTGGATGCCGGCAAAGATAAGGCAACTCGCTAAAACGACCCAGAGTGTAGAATCGATATGCTTCCGCAGCTGCGTAATCACTATACCACGGAATATGACCTCTTCAAGAACACCGGACGTAGCGGATGCATATATCACCAGGAGCCCCTTCATAGGCTGGGAAGCAGGAAACTCATAACCCGTGGACAAATGTCCACATGCCTGCTCCAATCTTTCAAAAAACGGTGAGAAGATGATCTCCAGGGTGATGTATAGAAATACGCAAAGCAGAAGTCCACCGACAAGCGAGTTCAGCTTCGGCGGGACATCTAGCCCGAGCTCCGAAACAGAGAGTACCTTTATTTTAAACAGCCATAAAAGAGTCAGCGTCGGGATAAGAAAATAGAATATCCCGTCAAGCGACCAGAGCAGACCCAAATGACCGCTATCTATAACAATCAGATACAGATCATTGAGATAGTAGGTCCAGATCAGCAACAGCACGATTTTAATGCTTTGGCTCATCGCTTGTCTTCCCACGAACAGTCCGGCTCCTAGAGTAGAGTGCCCAGGGTGAAGAAGAAAGACGCCCCCCTGCCCGGACTACTCTCGGCCCACACACTCCCTCCGTGACGGCAGACAACCCGCATGACCGTCGTCAGACCGATACCATACCCGTCAAAATCAGGCCCGTGCAGACGTTGAAAGGGAATAAACAATTTATCAGCATGCGCCATATCAAAACCGCTCCCGTTGTCCCTGACATAATAGACCGCTCGTCCATCACAAACCGTTTCGCCGAATTCAATGGCACAATTCTCCTCTGTCCTTGAATATTTCCAGGCGTTATCAATAAGATTCTCCAGTACCACCTGCAGCAAGGCTGCATCTCCGACAGCGGTTATCCCCTCGGCGATCCGGAAGGTGACCCGGCGCTCCGGCGACATCTGCTTCAGTCTCAGGGACACCTCAAGAACAATTCTGCTGAGATCGACCTTTTCAGGATTGATCTCGACTCGCGTCGATCGTGAGAATTCGAGCATCGTATCGATCAGCCGGTTCATCCGCAGGGTACCTTCATACATCTCCTGAAGGTACCCCCGACACTCCTCATCCAGCCTGTCAGCGTACTGTTCCTGGATAAACTGACAGTAGCTGTTGACAATGGTCAAAGGTGCGCGGAGATCGTGAGAAACGGTGCTGTTGAATGCATCCAGATCAATGTTTGCGACCTCTAGCTCAGCGGAACGGGCGGCAAGATCTGTATGGAGGATTTCAAGTTTCTCTTCCAAGTGCCTGCGGACTGAAATATCAATGATCGCGACACGGCACTCCTTACCGGATGCGTCTGCAACGGCTTCGATCTGCACAACCATCTCCTGCTTATCTTTCTGAAGGAGTGTTATCTCGCAGGATTCCTTTACCTCACTCGCAAATACCTTCACCAGGAATTCAGTAAAGTGCGAAAGTGAGTCAGCAGCAACTGACTGACCAAAACTCCGACCGAGCAGATAAGCCCGTTCAACCCCCAGAAAGCCGGCTCCGACAAAATTCACGGCTGTTATTACCCCTCTCTTATCAAGGGTGAAGTAACCGACCGGAGCGAAATCGTAGAGGTCCGTGTATTTTTCCAGGGCCGTCGCCATCTCATCTCTTGCATCAAGAAGCTCAGCGTTCTGCATCTCCAGCTCGATCTGGTGGACCTGCAGTTCCTGCAGGAGTCGCTGAGCTTCATATTCCGAAAGCGGCGTTTGATCCATATCTTTCCGGGAATACAATTTTTCTTCCGCACGTCGGCGCAGAGCTGCTGTTGCTGAATTGCTCATACTGTTTTCATAATGGCTTCGTGTAAAATACTCTTTACCTCGTCCCAGACCTGGTCAGTTCCGGCTTTCAGATCCTCCCATTCAGCATCGCTGGTGCCTGTTATCCCCATCAGCTTTTTCGCAGCCTCTTCCCGCTTAAGCTGCAGCAATGCGATTGCACTGGATAGCTCAAGCTTCAAGGAGGGCGTGGCTCTTTCTGCAGAATCCTCGAGTTGGCTGATCTTGAAATCCCATTCGACCATCTCTGCTGACATTTTTTCGACATACTCTGAGCGCTTGTCCATGATTCAACCTCAGTTAGCTGTTATTTTATTTTAATTTTATTCACTTATGATTAAAAAAGGGCGCACCGCGATGCGCCCTTTCTTATCGAACGGCACTGCTCACTGCTCAGGCTCAGGGCTACAAGACCTTCCGCCCCTGGATGACACGTACCAGAACCACAATTATCGCGATTACGAGCAGAATATGGATCAGACCGCCCATGGTGTACGATGTGACTATTCCTAACAGCCAGAGCACTATCAGGACTACGCAAAATGTCCAAAGCATAACATCCTCCCCGGGAACGGTTCTGTACTATTTCTTCCCACTGTAAAGCTCAGACTTGATTTCATCCAGAGCTGCAATGAGCGGCTTCAGTGATTCCTTTAATGCATCACGGTCCTGGATCGATTTATTTGCAGCAGGCCCTATCCCCTGGATCCCTTTGGGAGTCAAGTCATTGGAGAGGTACTGCTGGATCTCCTTCAGATCGGTCAGATAAGCATGATAAGAGCCTATGATTCCAGCCCCTGCTGCCGGAACCTTGGCATAGATCTGAGCAAGGTTGTTGCGGCGCTCATCACTCAGTTCACGAATCTCCTTGTTGCTAAATGCATCACCCTGCTTTTCCCACTCGTTAAAATACTCCTTACTACTGGCTTTCATTTCATCAACACGTTTAAGTACCCGCTTCCCCTCTTTTTCGAGTTTGGCAAGGTTGTCGGTATACGAGTCAAAAGACTTCTTCAGATTGGGTTGACCTACCAGAACAAGGGAGTCAAGAGAGTTGCCGGTGACGTCTATCTGGACGATCATTTTCCTGATCTCGCTATCCACTTCTTTAATCGAATTGGATGTATTAACGGAACGATCCATACCGGTTGTTGCGCAACCGCTCAGGAAGGCGGCTGTGCCGAGTAGAAGCAGAGTGAAAAAGGCGAGTGATGTTTTTCCGAGTTTCATGTTGGTCTCCTTTAGTTATGCTGAGTTTATTTTAAGCAGCAAAATGTTCATCCATCAGAGCTGCACACATGAGAATGACTACACGCTCTAGTCATCTATAATGATTAACTACTTCGCAATTAGCCTGCCAATAATTATGAATCAGTCATAAAGAGAGATTCACCTGTAATATCAATGAATCAGCTGCTGCGGAATTCTTACGGAAACAGAGGATATGGATATTCCAGCCGCAACATATGGTGGAACCTCAGGATATTGAGGGGAGCTATTTGAGGGAGATGTCTTCTCTACGTCCGGTTCACTCGCCCTGCCGGATCCTGACAATAGTAGCTTTTTAGGACATGATAAAGGTTGGGAGCGTGTTTACGGAGGGCGATCGGACGATCAAAAAATTCTTCGGTAGCAACAGCAAAGAACTCAGCCTCATTCTTCGTACCGTAAGCGTCGAGAAAAGTTTTCTGCCCTTTTCCGGCATTTGTTCGGAGACGAAGGAATTCGTGGGAGCAGACAGCCACCCATTCTGAGAGCTCGGCACTGTCACGCATGGGCGGAGTGCCGTCGGCTGTTCCGTCAAGCATATCGAGTTTGTGGGCAAACTCGTGATAGACCACGTTATGCCCCTGTTCAGGATGGCGAGCACCATGGAGGACAGCATCCCAGACGAGGATCACCGGACCCCGGGAAACGGCCTGCCCGAGAATTGGCACGGAACCATCGACAGCTCCTCCCACGCTCTCAAAGACGCCGACATGGCGCTCAGGGAGAACGACTGTGGTCGGGTAGACGAGAATCGTCTCCACATTGCGATAGTAGTCATGCGGCAGCCCGAGCTGCAACAGACAAGCCTCGGCAGCGATAGTGACCCTGATCTCGTCGGTCAGTTCGAGCCCGCCGCACCCCTCCCACTGCTTTTCCTCGACAAAGACCTGCATGGTCGCATGGAGTTCGTTACGCTCTGCATCACCGAGTGCACTATAGTGCTTCAGATTCAGTCTCACGATGGCTTCCCATTCGGGAGGGAACTTTTCGTTTCGCAACTCGATGCGGCGAGCATCACGAATCCAGTGGAACATTGTCTATAGCCTCTTTTACTATTCAGTAATACCGCCGGGATCAGTCCCTGCTGCGGGTACGGGTCACTCCGGTCAGGATTGCAACGCCGATCAGTATGATAGTCGTAATCATGACGTAGAGAGTACCTAAACCAAAGAGCACGAGAGCCCATGCAATACCACCGATGATAAATGCAAACCCTATGAGATAAATTATGAGTGACATGGTGATGCCTCCTGATTGGATCAGCAGCCTGCTGTACGTAATGAGCTTTCCAGGCAACAGACTGTATTTCTATTGGATTGGATTCAGCACTAAAGGTGCCAAGAGTGCAATTTCAGATAACATCCTGATTCTAAACGTATTAGCTTCGCCTGTCGCTTTCTTCTTCTCTAAATATACCTCAGCCCTCGCGCCAAAAGCGTCATATATGGCAGTTATGTTAAACCTGACGGATATTATTGACGGGTTTTCCAGTTCTCAGCGATATCTCTCTAATTTTCCCATGCACAATCAGTCTATTGCACTCGCGTTGACCTAATAAATCTTCTGGCACGCTAGTTGCGCTGTACTGACTTGGAACTGCACAGCTACATCGTGCTGTCTGAATTTCTGATCCGAACAGATAAGAGACTATGGCCGACACTCAATCAATATGCACTCATGATGACAACAAATCTAAAAACAGACTGTGGCCAAAGTATGCCTTTTTTGCTGCTACGCTGCTCTGGTTCTCCCTCGCTGGCTCTCTGCATGCCGCTGAACCGGTAAAAATTGTAATTACCGGCATTGAGGATCAGTTATTAAAAAATGTCCGGGAGACGCTCGTTCTCCCAGCCGGACTTGTGCGCAAAGGAGCGGTGGACAAGCTCTGGCTCGATCGCTTTGCCATTCAGGCAGATGAGAAAACCAGGGGCGCTCTGGAACCGTTCGGCTATTACAATGCCATAGTCAAGGTCACTGTCGAAACTGTAGGAGAAGGCTATCATCTGCAGGTCAAAGTGACACCGGGAGAGCCGGTTCGCCTCACCGATGTGAAGGTTACTGTTTCTGGATCCGGAAGCAGGGAAAGGCGCCTGACCAGACTGGTCGCAAGGTTCCCCCTGAACAAGGGTGACATTTTGCTGCATGAGCGATACGAAGAGGCCAAAGGTGCGCTCTTGTCGCAAGCCAGGGATCTCGGCTATCTTGGGGCTGTTTTTTCAAAACATGAATTGCGGATCGGAAAAGCTGCTACAACCGCCAGCATCGAGTTGGACCTGGACACGGGTGAGAAGTACTATTTCGGCGCAACAGACATTCAGGGAGCACCTGACTATCCGGACAGTTTCCTGCGCCGACATCTGACCTACACGTCCGGCGATGTTTTTTCCTATTCCACCCTTGGCGAGACACAGCGGAACTTCACCAACTCAGAGCGCTTTACAGAAGTGATCATTACACCGAAAAAAGAAGAGGCCGAAGCATTCAATGTACCGGTATCAGTGCAGCTGAAAGCCGGCCCGCGTCTGAGCCTGCGCCCCGGCATCGGCTACGGCACGGACACTGGCGCACGCTTTACCGTCCGTTACCGTGATTTGAACATGTTTCACCAGGGGCATGAACTGTATTCGTATCTCTATGCAGCAGAACGACTCCAGGGACTGGTGACCGGCTATATCCTCCCCAGCCCGAAAGATGTCAGAAGCTCCACGACCCTGCAGCTGAACCTGCAGAAGGAGGAAACTGTTCTCTACTCAAGCCGGATTCTGGCTCTGGAGCTGGATCGTAACCGGAGTTTCGGTAGTAGCAAGCTGGGCACCGCGTATGTAAAGGCGCAATATGAAGAGTATAGCGTTGGTGGTCAGGATTCCAGTTCGCGACTCCTGCTGCCGGGGATGCGATATTCCGATGACCGGTATGACAACCCGATTCGCCCTCGCCGGGGTTTTCGCTATGCAGTTGATCTTCGCGGAACACATCAGCTGATCGGCTCTGACACGGCATTTGTCCAGCTCCTTGCCGAGGCAAGCTATCTGCTACCACTCCCCTGGCGACTCTCACTTCATACCCGCGGGAAGACCGGGGCAACCATGCTGAGCGACCCGATCAGCGACATCCCTCCTTCACTCCGCTTCTTTACAGGCGGTGACCAGAGTGTACGCGGCTACGCTTATAAATCACTCGGTCCGCGCGATGCTGCCGGCAATCCCGTTGGTGGGAAACAGCTTCTGACCGGCAGTATCGAGCTGGAGCGGGCCCTGTTCAAGGATTGGGGCGTCTCACTGTTTTACGACGCCGGCAATGCCTTTAATTCCTTCTCCTCATTCAGTCTGTATCAGGGTGCCGGGTTCGGCGTCCACTACTACACCTCAGTAGGGGCACTGAACATTTCCCTCGCCCGTCAGATCGGGGTGGACAATCCGTCGATCCGTCTCCATTTTACTGTTGGTTTCGAACTATGAAAAAGCTCTCCTGGCGCACTCTTGCTGCAACCTTCGCGATTGCCCTGGCTGGGACCCTTTTTGCAGGCATTACCTGGATCGCTGCAACAACACAAGGCACTTTCTGGTTACTGACGACGGCAGCCGCTCTGACCGATATCGGTTTCACGGTTGAGAAGAGAGAGGGGAGACTCCTCGATCATCTGCTCCTTTCCGGTGTGCGGCTCAGAATGGCACCGTTAACCGTGGCAATAGACAGACTGGAACTCCGCTGGGAACCTTATCTTCTTCTGGCAGGCACGGTAGCTCTCCAGAAACTCACCCTGAGCGGGGTACGGATCCAGGACGATTCACCAGCCGATAACAAGGCTCCGGTTCTGGCCTGGCCGAAACTGCCCGAAAGCGCGCACCTGCTTGATGGCAGGATCGAACTCCTGCAGGTGTCAGACCTCAGCTATCGCCGACAGCTGGAGCTTCCGGTTCAGGTAGCGAACTTCAACAGCTCCGTCATCTGGCAGGACAGCGTCCTCTCCATAAATCAACTTAGTGCGGGATCACCATACGGGCAGATAAACGGCTCCGTATCAGCAGGCTTCAAACAGCCATCGCTCACAGCGGATCTTCGCGTTGCCCTGCCGAAACCTCTTGCAGAAATGGATACATTCACTCTGAAAGCAGCCCGCAGCAGTGCCGTAAGCCCTGAACAACTTGCCGGGAGCATTGCGGTCACCGGGATGGCAGGCAAGCAGCTGATGATGGAACTAAGCGGTGAAGTGGGCATGGCACGCGATGCATTTAAGCTGCGCGGGATTCGACTGACCAGACCGGGCCGAATGGGGGTAATAACTGCTGATGGGACGCTCGGGCTTGCAACCCTGGAAGCGGTTTTGTCCCTGCAGGTCAAAGCGTCCGGGCTCAACCTCTCCCCGGAGCTGAACGTACCGACAGACATCTCTGGCTCACTGCTCTTTGCCGGCACTCTGAAGAGCTACAAGGGCAATTTCACTCTTGCCAACACGTCTCAAGGGTGGCAGGCAGCGGCTCTTTCTGCAGCCTATCAAGGAACCGGTGAAGGGCTCAAACTGACACAGTTGACCGGTTCGATCCTTGACGGCTCTCTTTCAGGAAATCTGGATATTAACTGGCAGAACGGCTTCAATCTGCAAGGAGAGCTCAACGGCAGCGCCCTCAATCCCGGCAGAATCGCCCCTGACTGGAAGGGTGTGGTGAATTTCAATGCCTCCGGCAACATGGGCTGGTCAGCGAAAGCACCAATGACCGGGAGCATCAAGGGCGCACTTCTGGAAAGCCGTCTGCACGGCCGGGAGCTGACCGGTGATCTGCTTCTGGACTTTTCCGGCAGCAACATATCGCTTTCCCGGCTGGCATTGCAGGGCAAAGGATTTGACCTCCACGCCTCCGGGGATCTGCAGCAGCGACTGACAGTGGCAGCACAGATCAGTGATCTCTCCCGGCTGGTTCCGGGATCGGCCGGCAAACTCCAGGCCGAGGGGTGGGTGCGCAGACGCGACAGACAGTTCAGCGGCAGTTGTTCCGCCACAGGGAGCAATCTTGCCTACGCAGGAGCAAGAATATCAACAGCAAGAGTGGCTGCACGTCTGGATGAAGGCACAGGTTTCCCTCTACACGCCACAGCTTCTCTTCGGAATGTCGTGTATAAGGGTTATTCACTGAACAGCGTGACACTTGCGACCGACGGCACACTGCTGAGCCACAATCTGAATGCAGCGCTCCGTTCAGCAGGTGCCGAAGCGGAGCTTGCTATCACAGCAGCTTACAATGAAGGTCTCTGGAAAGGTGAGATCACGCGCCTCGCCGGCAAAGACTCGAGTGGACCATGGAGACTGGCGAACGCGGCGGGATTTGAAGTCAGTGCCGGAAAGATCCTCCTCTCCCCACTGTCGCTCACAGCCGGTCCGGGAGAGCGTCTGGAGATAGCAATCGATCTGAGCATGAATCCTTTAAGCGGTCAGGTCCGGGCAGAATTGACACAGATAGATCTGGCCAGACTTAAACCCTGGCTCGCAGGTGATACAAGGCTTGAAGGTCATATCAGCGGTCGAGCCAAGGGGATCATGCTCGCTGGACAACGTTTTGAAGTTGACGGTACGGCAGAGATCAATGAAGGAAAGGTGCACCGGAAGATATCCGGCAGAGAACTGGATCTGGCTTTCACATCGACAGCATCGTGCAGTTGGCGTGGAGAAGCGCTCACCGGATCACTTTTCCTGAAAATGGCTGACCACGGTCAAGCGCGGACAGACTTCCGGCTGCCGATCGCAGCGCGCTATCCTGTTGTTGTCGACCCCCAGGGAACTCTCCAGGCATCACTGCTCGGTCAGTTCCATGATAAGGGCAGTATCAGCACCATGCTCCCGGAATTTGTTCAGGAAAGCTTCGGAGAACTTGATGCCGATGTTGTTGTCAAGGGGACCTGGCAAGCCCCTCAGATCGGCGGGACATTGCAGCTCTCCAAGGGCGGTGCATATCTTCCCACTGTCGGCATACACCTCAGGGAGGCCCGGATTGCCGCACATCTGGAGAAAGATCTCATCCGGATAGATTCCTTCAGGGCTCTTTCCGGAGCAGGTCATATCGAGGGAACGGCACTTGTTAAAATTGCGGGATTTCGGATGCTCAGCTATGAAGGGACCATCCGCGGCGAGAATTTTCAGACCTACTATTTCCCGGAACTCCAGATCCTGAGCTCTCCTGGACTCAGTTTTGAAGGAACCGCAGAGAACCTCTCCCTGCGCGGTGAACTGCTTTTGCCGGAAATGCTCTTCATCGGTGCGCAGTCCCCGAAGGCAGTTGGAACGAGCAGTGATGTCATCCGTGAGGGAAAAATAGTGACCCCCACGAAACGCTCACCAATGGTTCTGGATGTCAAGGTCAGGACAGTGCTCGGCGAGAGGGTCTTTGTCAAGGTCGCGGGGATCAACGCTCAGCTGGGCGGGACTTTGGATCTGTCATTAAGCACTCTCGACAGGATCACCAGTAAAGGCGAGATCAAGGTGATCAAAGGACATTACCGGACGTACGGAGTAGACCTTGAAATCGTCCGTGGCCGTCTTTTCTTTGCTGGTGGGCCGATCAACAGCCCGTCACTCGATGTGCTTGCCCTGCGCACCATTGGCAGCGTACGGGCAGGAGTGACGGTTACAGGAACACTCCAGAAACCGGTCACAAAACTGTACTCAGAGCCTGCCATGCCGGACGTCGATGTCCTGGCATATATCGTCCTCGGTCATCCCCTTGGCAGCAACACACAACAGGCCAGTCTCGTAGCTCAGGCTGCCGGTGCAGTGCTGACATCCGGCCAGGCTGAGACAATGCAGGAGCAGATAAAAAAACAGCTCGGTTTGAGTACTCTGGAGATTCAGGGCGGGGTCGGAGGGAGCACAAGCCATATGGGGTATAAACCGCTTCAGGTAACTCCTCCAGGAGCCATACCGGCTTCGCAGCTGCCTGGGAATACCGATACAGTGCTCACCGTGGGTAAGTATCTGACTCCGCAGATCTATGTCAGTTACGGCAAATCCATTTTTACCGGAAGCAACCTGTTCCTGTTGCGCTACGATATTTTCAAGAAGTGGCAGATCGAGACCCAGACCGGCAGTGAGAGCGGTATTGACCTCTTCTACAAGTTCGAGTTCAAATAGCTGTTTCCCCCAGGCAGGGTCAGACTGCGGCCTTGCTTATCTGCTGATCAATCGTCCTTCTGACAAAATATTTACGTATTTCGTCAAAGCCTAAGAGCAGGATTGCAAACGGGATCAGGAAAAGCAGTACATCTGCACCGATGGGAGCTGATGCAAACAGGGAGTTGCCGAGGGGCGTGTAGATGATAAATGCCGCCAGAATCAGTTCGGAGGCGACCCCTGCAAGCACCAGTTTATTTGAGAAAATCCCCAGGGTAAAGATTGAGACATTCGCAGACCGGCAGGCAAAAACGTTGGCTATCTGTGTTGCGATTATTCCGGCAAGGCATGCGGTGGTCGCCTGCAGATAAAGTGCAGAGGTATGCGGAAGTGTAAGAGACCAACTCCAGCCCCCCGAGTAGAGTACATAGAAATATGCCGACATCCCGGCAACTGCCTCCCACATCCCGAGATACAGGAAGGAACGGAGCATTACACTTCCAGTAAGCAGGTGCTCACTTCTAGGCCGCGGAGGTTTTTGCATGATATCAGGTGCCGGCTTTTCCGAACCGAGTGCCAGTGCCGGAAACATGTCGGTGCCCAGGTCTACTGCCAGTATCTGCATGATGGTGAGCGGCAGTGGAATCTCGAACAGGATGTAGCCGATGTAGGGGATCAGCTCTGCAACATTGGAGGCAAAAATATAGGTGATGAAGCTGCGGATGTTTTCGAAAACCGCCCGCCCTTCCTCAATGGCATGGACGATGGAGGCAAAATTGTCATCCAGCAGCACGATGTCGGCCGCTTCCCGCGCGACGCTGGTGCCGACCAGTCCCATGGCAATGCCGACATGGGCTTTTTTCAGGGCCGGCGCGTCATTGACGCCATCGCCGGTAACTGCCACCCGATGACCATCCTCTATGAGCAGGCTGACAACGTGCATCTTGTTCTGTGGGGACATGCGGGCAAAGATCAGGTTGTCTTTTTTCAGCTCGGCGCGCAGCTGCTCGTCCGGCATGTCGGCGCACTGATGGCCTTCGATAATTACCGGATCGCCGGTTATCATGCCGATATCCCGGGCAATGGCCGCGGCTGTCGGCCCGGCGTCGCCGGTTATCATGATGACCTTGATGCCGGCGTTGTGGCACTCCTTGAGCGCCTGGGACACTTCCGGCCGGGGCGGGTCCAGGAGGCCCATGAAACCGGCAAAGACCAGTCCCTCTTCCGGGATATCTCCGGTTGGCTGTTCAGCCAGCTCCCGGAAAGCGAGGGTGATGACCCGCAATCCAGCCGAGGCCATGGTCTGCAACTGCGCCTGCAGGGCAGCAGTCATGGTGCTGTCCAGACTTACGACCGCACCGTCTTTGCCCTGCGAGGTGCAGAGCGGCAGCACCGTTTCGCCGGCCCCTTTGATCAGGGCAAATAGTTTGCCGTCAATGCGATGGAGAGTGGCCATCCGTTTCCGCTCGGCATCAAAAGGTGTTTCTCCCAGCCGTTCGCCGCTTGCCCCTCCTTGCTCCACTGCATAATTGTAGAGTGCCGTTTCAGTCGGATCACCTTTTATCCCATCGGCAGTTACGGTGACATTGTTGCACAGCCGGGCAACCGTGCAGGCCATGGCCGGTGAATCAGTCCCCCAGAAGTCTTTCACGGTCATTACGTTCCGGGTAAGAGTCCCGGTCTTGTCGGTGCAGATCAGGTCGACCGTGCCGAGGGCAGCCACGGCACTGAGATTTTTCACCAGCGCGTTTCTGGACGCCATCCGTTTGCTCCCCATGGCCAATGCCAGGGTTACGGTCGGCAGCAGTCCTTCCGGAACCGTCGCGATAATGATGCCGATGGCAAAGAGAAAGTTGGCCCAGAAACCGTGGCCCACCAGAGAGCCGATCAGGAAGAAGCCGGCGCCGCAGGAAACTGCAATAACGGCAACAATGCGACTTACCCTGGTGATCTCGATATGGAGCGGGCTCACCTCTTCCACCACCTTGCCGGTAATCTGGGCGATCTTGCCGAACTCTGTCGCCATGCCGGTGGCGTAGACAACTGCCTGTCCACTGCCGCTCACCACGAGCGTTCCGGCGAACGCCAGATTCGTGCTGTCAAGCAGCTCCTTGTCGCTGGGTTCTGCGCTGAGCATACGGGAATCAGATTCACCGGTCAGCGGTGCGTTGTTGACAGTCAGTCTGCTTGACGCCACGACCCGTGCGTCAGCCGGCACCTTATCCCCCTCCCGCAGCAGCACCAGATCTCCCGGCACGATTTCCGTTGCATCTATTTCCAGCTCTCCCCCACCCCTGATAACGGCAACTTTTGTCGGGAGCATCTTCCGCAGTTCCTCAATCGCCTTTTCGGTGCGATATTCCTGAATGAAGGTGAAAATAGCGTTAATGAAAATGACTGCAAGAATGGCGATGCCGAGACGCAGCATCCCTTCACCGGGATGCAGGAATTCGGAGAGGAAACAGAGCGCAGCGGCAAACCAGAGCAGCAGGGCAAGGAAGTGAGTGAACTGAGCCGCCAGACGAAAGATCATCGGTCGGCCATGCACCTCTTTGATCTCGTTCAGACCGTACTCGGCACGACGACTTAGTGCATCTTCAGCTGAAA
The DNA here is from genome assembly GCA_009886125.1 of Geobacter sp. Taxonomy (GTDB): domain Bacteria; phylum Desulfobacterota; class Desulfuromonadia; order Geobacterales; family DSM-12255; genus VEOV01. Next base: position 15,202 of record VFJK01000086.1, read on the forward strand.
TACCGTTCGGGGTACTCAGCAGCGTTGAGAATACGTCGTCATGAGAAAGAGCCTGGATCTTCATGAAGCTGCCTTGAAAAGGATGGTATTACAGGGCGGGTGATGCATGACATCAGCTGCAGGGTTACCGATGAAAAGTCTCCGCAGCACTCCGCGCTCGCTTGCTCCGAGTACGATCAGATCATTGTGCCGGGTGATCGCTTCCACGGTGATTGCTTTCCCTATCTCTCCCCTGCCGCTTCTCTCCTGGACTTTGACGTCAAGCTTCTGTAATTCCATCCGAAAATGGCTGATCTCGTCCGCAGGCCCCTTCCACCTACCTGTTTCAGGTAGATGAAACAGCGTGACTTCAGAATGAAAGCTCAGGGCCAACTCACTTATAAACTTCAGACGACGCACCTTGCTGCTGATAATCTTGCGGAGCGGTACCAGAATGCGGGCAGGGTGCGGTTTGGCCATGCTGATGGCCCTGATGATCGCGAGATCTGAACTGATCGACCGCAGAAGGTGATGAACGGTATGACGTTGAAGACTTGCTCCATATCTTTCATCCGGAGTCAGCGGATACAGTACGAGATCAGCTTTATCCGCCTTGACCCGCTTGGGGAGCATTTTTCTGATATCTCCGATTTCGGTTATCCGGGTCATGAGGATCTCCTGAGCAAAGGCCGCTGTGAAGAGATGATCCAGATGCCGATCGGTATTGCGGAGTATTGCCTCACTGCATTTCTCGTCATGAGCGGCATACAGCACAAGCTCGGCTTTGCACGCTGCTGCAAGTGCAATGGCATACCGTGCTGTCACAGTGGAGACAGTGTGTTCATTGACGACGGTAAATATCTTCCGATAGCTCATGGTGACCGATTTCTCCTTTCATTACGGGAGGACCTTCGAGATCTCAGCAGTACTAGTACACTGCAACGCTTATTCATTTCGCACCAAACCCCTCCAAACCTCCCCTTGTCAGTACCCTCTGGGGCATAAAGGGAGGCTTAAAGACCTCCCACCTGATAAGGGGGAATTGAGGGGGGTTGGCTTTAGATGTTCCAGGCACTGGCACTAACCAGGCACGCTGAGGGATGGATTTAGTCGAAAGAGGCAATAATCACCTGATTCCTGCCGATTTCTTTCGCCTGATAGAGTGCTTTGTCTGCAGCATTGATATACCAGACAGGATCTCGCTCCCTGGCCGGTTGAGCCTCTACTACTCCGAAGCTGAGAGTCACCATTTCAGCCACATTCGAACAGGCATGTGGTATAGCTCGCAAGATCATCTCCTGGCGGAGCTTTTCGGCAAGCAGCCCTGCCCCTCCGTGTGGTGTATCCGGAAAAATCACAGCAAACTCCTCACCGCCGTATCGTGCAGGGAGGTCACTGACCCGCTTGGTATTGTTCCGGAGCACTTCACCGATTGTCTGCAGACACTTGTCTCCGGCAACATGACCGTAATGGTCGTTGTAGCTTTTGAAGAAATCCACGTCACAGAGGATCAGCGAAAGTAGCTGGCCGGAACGATTTGCGCGCTTTATTTCAGAATCAAGAATTTCGTCAAAATAACGCCGGTTCGCCAGCCCCGTAAGAGCATCTTTCCTGACAAGAAGATTCAGCTCCCGGTTTTTTAAATCGAGTTCGATGGTCAGTTTTTCCAGCATATCGCGATGACGTTTCAGCTCAAGGTGGTTTTTCACCCGCACTTTTACAATCGGAGCACTGACCGGTTTCGTGATGTAATCGATCGCTCCGGAAGTGAGCCCTTTCTCCTCATCATCCAGGTTGCTCATGGCAGTGACGAAGATCACCGGGATCTGCCGGGTTACCGGATCGGCCTTGATCTTCTCGCAGACCTCGTAACCATCCATCTCCGGCATCATGATGTCCAGGAGGATCAGATCCGGTACGGCAAGTCGCGCTATCCGGATGCCGTCCGAACCGTTGGTTGCAAAAAAGATGTCGTAGTCGTTCTGGAAAAACTCATTCAATATCTGGATATTTGCCGGAGTGTCATCGATTATCAGGATTTTTTGCCGTTCTACGTGCATGGTAACCTCACTTGTCATAAGGTTATCCCGATTTTTTCGGCTATGTCTATCAGAATTCTACCTGCATCCCGGAAGTTGAGCCGATGACCCGATGATGCCTGTCAAGGACAAAGGTAGTGGCGGCTGAATACTGCAACAGTCTTTCGGCGAAATCCTTCCGATCCTCATCTTTTTTTCGGCTTTCTTCATGACCTTTCCAAGAATGCATTTTGCTGGATCAATGTGTCGTAAATATCTGCGAACTGGCTTTGACACACCCTGAATGCATTGAGCACCGCAGGATCGAAATGCTGCGGGATGGTGCGTCCGTCACCCTCAAGGAGTATGCGGCAGGTTGTCTTGTGATCAAAAGCGGGTTTGTAGCAGCGGGCATTACGCAGGGCGTCATACTGGTCGGCCAGATTCATTATGCGCCCCTCGATCGGGATC
>VFJK01000188.1 GCA_009886125.1 Geobacter sp.
GGTTGGTGTATGCTATATAATTTTATTATGGTTAAAAAACTACTCGGTTTTTAACGGATTAATGTCCCCTTAGTTTTAGTTATAGTAAATATTGCTCTGTATCGAGGGTTGTAATGAAAAATTCCAAGATGACACTCTCCACCGAGACGATGAACCTCGACTTTGTCAAAAAAGTGGAGAAACTGTCTGACAGCTCGGTGAGGCGCTGCTTCCAGTGCGGGAAATGTTCTGCAGGCTGTCCGATGCGTACGTTCATGGAACATCCACCCAACAGGATCGTCCGCCTCCTCCAGCTCGGGCAGTACGAAAGGGTCCTGGCAGGCCGTTCCATCTGGTACTGTGCGTCCTGCGAAACCTGTTCCACGCGCTGTCCCAACAAGGTCGATCTTGCCGCGATCATGGACGCCCTGCGCAAATGCTCCTGGGATGCCCAGGGGGCTTCCAAGGAGTCGCTCGTCCAGCTGGCCAACAGGCTTTTTCTCGAGAACATCCGCACCTACGGCCGACAGTACGAAATGCGCCTTGCTGCAGCCTTCAACCTCCATAGCGGCAAACTGCTCAAAGATTTCATGCTCGGACCGAAGCTGTTTACCAAAGGAAAATTGAAGATGTTTCATCAGAAAAACAAGAACCTGGCCGAGATCGAGAAAATCTTCAGCAGAATCGAAGAGTTGCGTCGGAAGGGCGAAGCACCTTAAAAGCAGTGTTGAGTTTTGAGTGCTGAGTTTTGAATTAAAGCCTTAAGGCCTTTTACTCAACACTCAAAACTCAACACTCAGAACTAAGAACTAGAAAAAGGGATTAACTGTGAAAAATATCCTCGAGTATTCCTACTACCCCGGATGCTCACTCCATGCATCTGCCAAAGAGTACGACGAATCGACCCAGGGGCTTTTCAAGGCCCTCAGGATCGGGCTGAAAGAGGTGCCGGACTGGCTCTGCTGCGGGGCTACGCCCGCGCACAATGTCGATGAACTGCTTTCTCTCTCACTCTGCGCCAAGAACCTGGAGCTGGCAAAACCGGTCGAGGGTGACCTTGCGGTAGCCTGTGCCGCCTGTTTTTCACGGCTCAAGACGGCCCAGCACAAACTGGCCGGAAACGAAGAGAAACGTCGCCAGGTCGAGTATGCACTTGATGCCCCTCTTGCTCTTGACAAGCCGGTCAAGCATTTGCTGGAGATTCTTGCCAAGGACTTCGGTCTGGAGCGGCTGGCCGAAGCCATGAAAAAACCGTTGGACGGTCTCAAGGTCGCCTGTTACTACGGGTGCCTGCTTACCCGTCCGGCAGATGTGCCGGAGCTCGACTGTGCCGAGGCCCCGACCATCATGGAGCGGGTCATCGGTGCGACCGGTGCGGAGGCGGTCAGCTGGAGCCATCGTCTGGAATGCTGCGGCGCGAACTTCACGTTGTCGCGCCCCGGAGTCGTTATTCAGCTTTCCAACGAGATCCTAGCTTCGGCCAGGCGTGCCGGTGCCGACTGCATCATGGTGGCCTGCCCCTTGTGTCACGGCAACCTGGATATCCGGCAGAAGGAGATCGAAGAGGCGAGCGGCGAGAAATACAATATGCCGGTTTTCTATATGACTCAACTGCTGGCACTCTCCGCAGGAGTCTCGCCGACCAGACTCGGATTCGACAGCATGATGGTCAGTCCGATGCCGTTATTGAGGGAAAAACAACTAATCTAGGTAATAGGTAATAGGAACCAAAAGCCTGTAGCCAATAGTCTATTGCCCATTGCCCCAAAGGTCTTATATGTCTCGAATCGGCGTATTCATCTGCCACTGCGGCGAAAACATCTCAAGAACAGTTGACGTAGAACGGGTTGCAAAGGCCGCGGAGAAGATCTCCGGTGTTGCCTATGCCTGCGAATATAAGTACATGTGCTCCGATCCGGGGCAGAATCTCCTGAAAAAAGCTGTTATCGACCAGAATCTTGACGGCATCGTTGTAGCGGCCTGCTCTCCGCGGATGCATGAAAAGACCTTCCGGAAGGCTGCCCAGAGTGCGGGGCTCAACCCTTACCTGGTGGAGATGGCCAACATCCGCGAGCACTGCTCCTGGGTCCACGAGGACAGGGAAGAGGCGACGACCAAAGCGACCGAGATCGTCACCATGCTGGTGGAGCGGGTGAAGATGAACAAGAAGCTCCAGCCGATCACCGTGCCGGTCACCAAGCGGGCGCTCGTCATCGGCGGCGGGATCGCCGGCATCCAGGCGGCACTCGACATCGCCGACTGCGGTCATCACGTGGTTCTGGTCGAGCGGGAGCCCTCCATCGGCGGCCACATGGCCCAGCTCTCCGAAACCTTTCCGACTCTCGACTGCTCCCAGTGCATCATGACCCCGAAGATGGTTGATGTTGCCAACCATCCGAACATAACCCTTCATACCTACAGCGAGATCGAGAATGTCGACGGCTATATCGGCAATTTCCAGGTCACCATCAAGAAGAAGGCCAGAAGCGTCGATATGGACAAATGCACCGGTTGCGGTGTCTGCATGGCCAAGTGTCCGCAGAAGAAGATCCCCAACTCGTTCGACAAGGATCTCGGGATGCGCCCCGCTATTTATGTCCCGTTCCCGCAGGCAGTGCCGAATACGCCGGTGATCGACCGGGAGAACTGCACATATTTCAAGAGCGGCAAGTGCGGCGTCTGCCAGAAGGTCTGCGGCCCCGGCGCGGTCGATTACACCCAGGAAGACCAGCTCGTTGTCGAAGATATCGGCGCTATCGTCGTTGCCACCGGTTTCGAGCTGTACAGCATCGGTGAAAAGCCGAAAGGCTCAGCTATAAAGGGTTACGGCGAGTTCGGTCACGGCAAGATCCCGGATGTCATCGACGGGATGACCTTCGAGCGGCTTGCCTCTGCATCCGGCCCGACCGGCGGCAAGATCCTTCGCCCCTCTGACGGCAAGGAGCCGCAGCAGGTGGTCTTCCTCCAGTGCGTCGGCTCCCGCGCCCGGGAGAAGGGGATCAGCTACTGCTCGAAGATCTGCTGCATGTACACCGCAAAACATACCATGCTCTACCACCACAAGGTCCACGACGGCCAGGCCTACGTCTTTTTCATGGACGCACGGACGCCGGGCAAAGGATATGACGAATTCTGGCGCCGTTCCATAGAGGACGAAAATGCGGTCTATATCCGCGGCGCCGTCTCCCGGCTGTATCAGAAAGGGGACAAGATCGTTGTCATGGGGAGCGATATCGCTCTCGGCATCCAGGTGGAGATCGAGGCGGATATGGTGGTCCTGGCCACGGCCGTCCAGCCAAGGCAAGGCGCCGATCTTCTGGCCCAGAAGCTCGGGATCTCCTATGACATGTACAATTTCTACTCCGAAGCCCACGCGAAACTCCGGCCGGTCGAGTGCGCCACTGCCGGTGTCTATCTGGCCGGGGCCTGCCAGGGACCGAAGGATATCCCCGACTCCGTCTCCCAGGCATCTGCGGCAGCAGCCAAGGTCATGACCCTGTTTGCCAAGGACGAACTGGAACGTGAGCCGATCGTCGCCAAGGTGAACGATAAAAACTGCGTTGCCTGCTTCTACTGCAAGAAAGTCTGTCCCTACGGTGCAGTCGAGGAGAAGGAGATCAGGGACCGTCAGGGGAACCTGATCAAGGTCGTTGCATGGGTAAATCCCGGCGTCTGCGGCGGCTGCGGTACTTGCCAGGCCAGCTGCCCGTCGAAGAGCGTCGAGCTGGACGGGTATACGGATGAACAGATCATGGCACAGATAGAGGCACTGTAACTAACCAATGATCGGACCGATCGGTCTGATCCGACGGATCGGTCCGATCAAGGAAATGATAATGCACGCTGAGAAACTCAAACACGACTTCGAACCGAAACTCGTCGCCTTCGTCTGTACCTGGTGTACCTACGCCGGGGCGGATCTCGCCGGAACCAGCCGAATGCAGTATCCGAGTAACGTCCGGGTACTTAAATTCCCCTGTACCGGTCGCATCGACCCGGTCTTCATCCTTCGCGCCTTTCAGAAAGGGGCGGACGGTATCCTCGTTTCCGGCTGTCATCCGGGCGACTGCCACTACATGGCAGGCAACTTCCACGCCCGCCGCCGTTTTGCCACTTTCAGGAAACTCCTCGAATTCATAGGCGTCGATCTGGAACGTCTCCAGTTCTCCTGGGTCTCTGCTGCCGAAGGGGGGAAGTGGGTTGAGGTGGTCACCGAGCTGACGGAACGGGTGAGAAGTATGGGGCCGATGCATGAGTTCAAGGAGCTGGAGCTGGAGGAGTGTTGGTCGGGGAAGCTGGATACAGCGGAACTGAAAGAGGCATACGAAGCGATACCATGATTTGTAGGGGCGCATGGCATGCGCCCGCCTTCGATCGAAATCAGGGCGAACGCCGTTCGCCCCTACATAGGGCATAAATTCCATGAACAATACCAAAGAAAATACCACCCCGCTCGTCGATAACAGCTACTACGAAGCCGTGACCACCGCCATCCGCAGTGAAGCCAGGCGCGTGATGGAGTCCGGCGAAGTCAGCGCGGTCATTGGTTACAAGTCCGGCCGCCGTAAAGGTTCGGCTCAACCAGTAATTATCAGTGATGTTTCCCGAATCGATGAACTGGTTTTTGCCCCGACCTGCACCAATAACCTCTCTCTTTACCTCACCAAGGCGAAGAAAGAGGTGAGTAAAAAGGGAAAGATCGCCATCGTTGCCAAGGGGTGTGATCTGAAGGCGCTCGCCGGGCTGATGAGTGAATCGCAGCTGAAGCGGGAGAACCTTCACCTGATCGGCATATCCTGTGCCGGGGTGCACGGCAGCAACGTCAAACCATCGGAAGCCCTTTCAGCCGCCACGATCGCCCGCAAATGCCGGGAGTGCACGGTGCATGTTCCGGAAGGGGTCGATTGCATCGCCGGCACACTGCCTCAGCTGGAGCAGCTTTCCGCTCTGGAGTCTGCGGAGCTGGAGAGACTCGAAGCGATGTCCCCTGCCGGGCGCTGGGCTTTCTGGAAAGAGCAGTTTTCGCGCTGCATCAGGTGCATGGCCTGTCGCCAGGTCTGCCCGTTCTGCTACTGCGAGCAGTGCCTCTGCGACCGCAACCGGCCTCAGGGTGTCGAGACGACCCCGCGTCCGGCCGGAAACATGGGGTGGCATATCGTCCGCGCCATGCATCTGGCAGGAAGATGCGCCGGCTGTGCCGAATGCGAACGCTCCTGTCCGATGGATATCCCGCTGAACCTCCTGAACCGGAAGATGGCGAATGAGCTGAAAGAGCTGTATGGCCAGGAGGCCGGGATGCAGCCGCAGGAGAAGGGGCCGCTGGCTACATACAAGGAAGACGACGACGAAAGTTTTATAAAATAGCCTAGGCTATGGGTAATGGGCAATGGGTAATAGGGAAATCCCAAGCCTATTCTATTACCTATAGCCTATAACCCATTACCGATTACCGATTACCGATTGCCAGGATTTTTATGCCCAATACGATTACCGAACAGAATCTACGCGCCCTTATCGACACCCTGGTCAAGGATGGCAGCCGGGTAGTCGGCCCGAAAGCTGCCGGAGATATGACCCTGTATGAACCACTGGCTGGTGGTACCGAGCTTGTCCTCGGGGTGCTGCCGCGCCGCTCGGCCAAGGAGACCTTCTTTCCGCTCTGTGAGGATATCCTCTCCTACCAGAAAATGGAGGGGAAGATGACGGTAGAGGATATCGATCTCTCCCGCCTTCCTTCGACCGTGCTGATCGGTGCGCTGCCTTGCGATGCAGCAGCTCCCGGTATTCTGGACGCGGTCTTTTCCTGGGACTATCAGGACGAGTTCTACCTGGAGCGGCGGAAGAAAACGACAATCATCGGTCTTGCCTGTACGAAGTCGGATGATGCCTGTTTCTGTACGGCTGTCGGTTACTCACCGGCCGAGAGCAGGGGGTCGGACATCTTCCTCCTGCCGCTTGAGGGGGGCAGGTATCGCTGCCAGATCATCAGTGACAAGGGGAACCTGCTGGTGGAGCGGTACAAGTCTTTTTTCACCGATGAGGAGGGGGGAAATGCGCTCCCGTTGTCGCAGCCGTCCATGGAAAAGCTTGATCTGCAGAAGATCCGCGAGTGGCTGGAGAACAACTTCGAGAGCGATTTCTGGAAGGAGATCGCCGAGCGGTGTGTCGGCTGCGGAGCCTGCGCCTTCATCTGCCCGGCCTGTCACTGTTTCGACATCAATGACGAAGGCTCGGAAGGGAAAGGGGTCCGCCGCAAACACTGGGACGCCTGCGGTTTCAGCAAGTTTACCAATCATGCCTCCGGGCATAATCCACGCGATGTCCAGCCGCAGCGCTACCGCAACCGGATCATGCACAAGTTCAAATATTATGACGACAAATTCGGTCAGACCCTCTGCACCGGCTGCGGACGCTGTGTCCGGGCCTGTCCGGTGGGGATCGATATTGCAGCGGTGCTGCAAGAAATTATGAAGTATGAATTATGAAGTATGAAATTAAAAACAAAGGCAATTATGAGGTACTAATGATGAAGCATGATAAACGGTAACGTTTTTAGGCTTTTACTCATAATTCATACTTCATAATTCATAATTGGACTTTAAACTATGTGCATTCCAGACAAGAATATCTACAAACCCCATCTCGCAACTATAGAGCAGATCATCGATGAAACTCCGGATGTCCGCACCTTTCGCCTCGTATTTGAAGATGAGGCAGTCCGTGACAGCTTCTCCTTCCGCTCCGGCCAGTTTGCTGAATACTCTGCTTTCGGTGCCGGCGAGTCGACCTTCTGCATTGCATCATCTCCGACAAGAACCGGCCATATCGAGTGCTGCTTCCGTGCAGTCGGCAAGGTGACCGAAGCGCTGCGACGCCTTGAAGTGGGTGACAGCGTCGGTGTCCGCGGCCCCTACGGCAACTCGTTTCCGATAGAGGATTTTTACGGCAGGAACCTGGTCTTTGTCGCCGGCGGGATCGCCCTGCCGCCGCTGCGCACCCTGATCTGGAATGCGCTCGACCAGCGTGACAGGTTCGGCGACATCACCATTGTCTACGGAGCCCGGACGGAAAGCGACCTGGTCTACAAGCGGGAGCTGAAGGAGTGGCAGGAGCGGAGCGATGTGCGTCTGGTAAAAACGGTCGATCCGGGCGGCAACGGGCCGGATTGGGACGGGCAGGTCGGTTTCGTGCCGACGATCCTGGAAGAGGCGGCGCCTTCAGCCGAGAACACCATCGCGCTGGTCTGCGGACCGCCGATCATGATCAAGTTCACCCTGCCGGTACTGGAAAAGCTCGGTTTCGGTGACGAGCAGATCTACACCACCCTGGAGAACCGGATGAAATGCGGTCTGGGGAAATGCGGCCGCTGCAATGTGGGGAATGTCTATGTCTGCAAGGATGGCCCGGTCTTTACTGCCGGTCAGGTGAAGGCGATGTCGCAGGAGTTCTAGGAACAGAGACGAATTGAGTTGAATCCCGAAAAAGCCCGGCATATGCCGGGCTTTTTTGTTATCCAGTCGAGTTCATACGTAAGGCATAAAAAGATCTCCTGTAAATCTGACAAGTGGATGAGAAGCGGGAATCTATCTTTCCTCCAATACCTGCAGCTCGGCATCGGCCTGGCGGAGACGTTCGGCAATGGCCAGTGCCAGGCGGGCAAAGAGCTGGACGCCGAAGGCCGTGTCAGTCTCGACCTTGCTGTTGAACCGGGCTCGAGACAGGACGTACAGCTCGCCGGGACATTTGGCCTCGACGTCAGCCGAGCGGATACCGCTGTCCAGAAAAGAGAGCTCGCCGAAAAAGTCGCCACAGCAGATCGTTGCCAGGTGATGGCGTTTGCCCCCTTCCAGGGGGAGCATGACCCGGACACTGCCGCGCCTGATGATAAAGAGTTCATCCCCCCGGTCCCCATGGGAGAAGACCATGTCGCCCTGCGCCAGAGTCATGGTCCTCATGCAGCCTGCCAGCCCTGCCAGCTCAGCTTCACTGAAATCCTGAAACAGCTGGATGTCACGCAGGTCAAGCAGCGACTCTTCGAATGCCGGTTCAGCGCCGGCTTCTTTCAGGAGCTGGTCTTCCATCCATTCCAGTGCGCTGTCCTGGGTCTCGGCCACCTTCACGCCGCTCCCTTCCCGGACCAGACCCATCTGGGCCAGGTAGCGTTCGAAGTCGCGCTGTTCGATCAGCCCTGACGGCATGCCGCTGAAGAGGAGCTGTCCGCCGCGTTCGGCCAGTTGGCTCTGCATCTGCTCAAGGAGGTGGACCGCGGTATAGTCGATGGAGTGGACCAGACGCATGTCGAGCAGCAGGTAGCGACAGCTGCGCAGATCAGGTTCAAGCTGGCTGAACAGCTGGTCGGTGGTGCCGAAGAAGAGGTTGCCCTGCAGTTCACAGCAGACTGCCCTATCGCCGGCCTGGTTCAGGATCTCGCGGTCAGCCGGCAGTCGGCGGGTTTTGGATGACATCTGGTTGAGGGAGCGTTTCCGACGGATGACCGAGCCCTGGACCTGGTCACGGATGAAGAGGAGGATGGCCAGGAAGATCCCTACTCCCGAAGCGGCGATCAGGTCGACGGTCAGGGCGACGATGATGACTCCGGCAATGACGGCAAAGTCGAGCCGACCGGCCGGATGACTCAGCAGGTGGAACATGGTACGGTCGAACATCCGCCAGGCGATCACCAGCAGAATACCGGCCAGGGCACCGATCGGCACCCAGGCGATCAGCCTTCCCAGCAGCAGTACGGCGAGGATCACACAGCTCCCCTCGATGATGCCGGAGCGGTAGCTGCGACCGCCGCTGGTGATGTTTACCAGAGTCGGTCCCATCGTTCCGGCACCCGGCATACCTCCTACCAGGAACGAGGTCAGGTTGCCGATCCCTTGACCGATCAGTTCCCGGTTTGAGTTGTGGCGGCTTCGGGTCAGGGCGTCCAGGCCGACGCAGGTTTTGAGGGTGTCGATGGAGAGGAGGACCGAAAGGGTCAGCGCCGGTACCAGGATGATGTGAAGCGAGGCGATGCTGAAGGTCTGCAGTGAAGCTGCCCGCCCTGTCAATGACTCAAGAAAAGAGCCGCTGGTCCTGATCGGTCCTATCACCAGCGGGTTTCCCGTCAGAGTGAACAGCTCCGGTGAGTAGAGGGCTATGACGAAATAGGCAGCGATGCCTGCGGAAAGACCCAGAATAGCGGCCGGGAGGGTACGGGTAAGCCGTGGTGCCAGCAGCATGACACCAATGGTTATGATGCCGACCACCAGCCCCTGCCACTTCCAAATGTCTGGCGAGAGCAGGCCGGTGAAGAGGCTGGTCCCTTTGGGAAGTCCGAACAGCTTGGGAAGCTGGCCGATGGCTATGATCAGGCCGACGGCCGAGAGATAGCCGCTGACTACCTGAAAGGGGATGAATTTTATCAGCCGGCCGCCGCCGATCAGGCCGTAAAAGATCTGCAGCAGAGCTGCCAGAAGGGCGGTGAGCGCCATCAGCGGCAGGATTATCCCGGCATCTGCCGTTCCGGGTCTTTCTGCAAGTATGCCGGCGATAAAGGCGGTAAGGACCGCGGCAGCCGGAGCACAGGGGGCTGAGATCAGTCCCGCGGTCCGGCCGCACAGTGGGGCGACAATACCGATCGCCGCCGCTCCCAGCAATCCGGCCATGGCTCCCTGGCCGGCATATTCCGCTCCCAGGGACGTGTACACCAGGATGCCGAAGGCAACGGAAGAGGGCATCGCGACCAGCATGGCGGCAAGGCCGCCCCACAGGTCACCTGCCCAGCGGGATGTCGCAGTGTGACTGTCCATGACTATAGCCTACCTCGGAAGGGTGGGGTGTCAATACGGCGTCAGGTCGGTTTTCGTTACTATCTCTGCAAGAACGATTTTCATCTGTTCGATATTCATGGTCTGATTCGGTCTTCCATGGTTTAAAAGTAGAAAGACCTGAGCCTTACGTCAATGATTTTCACTATTTTGCCATGGACAGAACTGATATAATATGTAACACTGTTTGAAAATAATGGGGAATGCGATGGAGTTCAGGATCTATTATGAGGATACTGATGCCGGAGGGGTTGTTTACCATGCACGGTATCTTGGCTTTTTCGAGCGCGGCAGAACCGAATTTTTCAGGGATAGAGGGCTTTCAGTCCATCAGCTTCACGAAGAGGGGAGTTTTTTCCCGGTAGTGCGGATGGAGATTGATTTTCGATTTCCCGCTCGGCTCGATGACCTTGTCAGGGTCGAAACTGAAATGGTGGAGGCCGGAAAGACATCGTTCATCATGCTGCAGCGTCTGGTCAGGGTCGATGACCATAAACTCCTCGCAGAGGGGCGGGTCACGCTGGTATGTGTTGACACGGATATGAAGCCGAAACGTCTTCCTCCCCGGATTCAGGAAATAGCTTCAGGTGACTAGCCCGCTCGTTTCGATCCTGATGCCGGTAAGGAATGAAGAGCGTTTCCTGAAGAGTGCGCTTGCCTCGATCAGATCACAGAGTTTCAAGCAGTGGGAACTTGTGGTCGTAGACGATGGCTCGGTTGATGGCACCTCCGGTATTCTGGAGTCGTTTGCAGCTGATCCACGGGTGAAACTGCTCAAAAATCGCCAAAGTGGACTTGTTGCTGCCCTGAATTACGGATTATCAGAGTGCAGGGCACCTTTTCTTGCACGGATGGATGGAGATGATGTCATGCATCCGGAGCGGCTGGCAACACAGCTGGGCATATTCAGCGCCAACCCTGATGTCGGGCTTGTCGCTTCCTCATTCAGACATTTTCCGCGAGTGTCGATCAAGGTCGGGATGCTTGCCTATGAAGAGTGGCAGAACTCGCTCGTAAGCCATGAGCGGATACTGGCTGATCTGTTTGTCGAGTCGCCGTTTGTTCACCCCGGAGTCATGTTCAGGCGGGAGATACTTTCCGCTACCGGCGGTTATCGCGATATGGGGTGGGCAGAGGATTACGACCTCTGGCTCAGGATGGCAGCTGCCGGAGTACGCTTTGCCAGAACAGAAAAGCCTCTTCTGTTCTGGCGCGACAGACCGCAGCGTGCAACTCGCACAATGAAAGAGTATTCCTCAGAGGCTTTTCGGCGCTGCAAGATCCACCACTTGCAAAACGGATTTCTGAACGGAGCTTCAGAGGTGATCCTTGCCGGGGCGGGTAAAGAGGGACGAGCCTGGCAGCGAGTCCTTGCCGAAGTCGGCATCAAAGTCTCTTCCTGGGTGGATGTGGATCCGAAAAAAAGAGGAATGATCCTTCATGGTGCCAAGGTCGTCGGTGCTGAAGATTTTGCCTCGATCTCAGGCAGAATGCTGGTGACGGTCGGGACACGCGGTGCGAGAGCCGGAATAAGGGAGTGGGCTGCCAAAGCCGGCTTTAAAGATGGTTCGGATTTCATCTGCGTTACGTAAGATTCGATCTGCAGACAGCGGATGTGAATGAAAGGAACAGACGTTGAAAAGAGTTGTCTTGATACCTGCCGCCGGAATGGGGAAGCGGATGGGGGCTTCGCTAAACAAGCAGTATCTGCTTCTTGATGGAAAGCCGATCCTGGCTCATACACTGGAGCTTTTTCAGAAGGCTGATTTTATCGATGAGATCTATCCGATAGTCCCTTCTGAAGAGATCGAATACTGCCGCATCCATGTAGTCGAAAAATACGGTCTGGACAAGGTGGTTCAGATAATCGCCGGTGGGGCGGAACGGCAAAATTCCGTGCTCAACGGGCTTCGGGCTATAGATGCTTCTGAAGATGATGTTATACTGATCCATGATGGAGTCCGGCCGTTTGTCCCGCTGCATGCTGTTCAGCGCTCCATAGAGATCGCTCTTGAGTTTGACGGAGCGGTGACTGCAGTCCCGGTCAAAGATACGGTCAAAGTTGTCAAGGATGCCATGGTGGTCGCGACCCCGGCCAGGGAATCACTCTGGCTGGCCCAGACTCCGCAGACATTCAGGTATGCAGCCATACGTTCTGCCCATGAGCTTGCAGATTCCGAGGGTTTTTCAGGGACAGACGATGCATCGCTTCTGGAGAGGATGGGAAAGAAAGTCCACGTGGTCATTGGTGATTACCGGAATATAAAGATTACGACGCCGGAGGACCTGATCCTGGCGCAAGCTTTTCTGAACGCAGCCACAATTCAGCGCTAACTTCGTTGGCAACTTATAAATCTAACCCCCCTCAGTCCCCCCTTGTCAGGGGGGAAGACTTTAAGCCTCCCCTGACAAGGGGAGGTTTGGAGGGGTTTGCAGGACCGGAGCAACAGGAATTGTCAATGCGGATTGGACATGGTTATGATGTGCACCGGCTGGTGCCGGGGCGCAGACTGATACTGGGGGGGGTGGATATCCCCCATGAGACCGGGCTGCTGGGGCACTCTGATGCAGATGTGCTGCTGCATGCAATCAGTGATGCGATACTCGGAGCGATCGGTGAAGGTGATATCGGCAGGCACTTCCCTGATACAGACCCTGCCTACAAAGGGGCTTCAAGTATCAAGCTCCTGAAGCATGTCATGGGGATTGCCGTCAGCAGGGGTTACCGGATCGGAAACGTAGATGCGACGATTGTTGCGCAGAAGCCGAAACTTTCACCATTTATACCGCAGATGGCAGAGAATATCGCTGAAGCCCTCGGGTGTGAGTGCGACAGGATCAATGTGAAGGCGACGACGACAGAAGAGCTTGGCTTTGCAGGGCGAAAAGAGGGGATAGCGGCATACGGAGTAGTACTTCTTGACAGGGAGTAGATAATAAAAGTGTTTCTGAACATTCTTATCATACACCAGAACGAGGAGTTTTGCGGGTCTCTCAGCCGCTTTCTTGTCTCGGAAGGTCATACGGCACTCTGCGTCAGCAGTGAAAAGGGCCAGTTGAACAACGCTCTGGAAACCCACTACGATCTTATCGTGATCGAGGTCTCGATGCCTGAACTCACGGCGATAGAGATCGTGAACCGGCTTCACCGGAGCTCTTCTTCCCGGCATATACCGGTTATTGTGATCTCTGATTTCCCGGAACTTGAATTCGAGCTTCTCAATATCTTCGATTTCATCTGCAAGCCTTTAGACACCGGCCGTTTACGCGAAGACCTCACTATCCTTTCTGCTGGGAGGAAGAAGCGTGCCTCTGTCGCCAGGCAGCAGCTTACCCAGGAGGAGCATCTGCAGTTTCATGACTATCTGATCCTGCACTCCGGGCTGCACTTTGAGCGGCACAATATCAAGATGCTGGAGCGAGGTCTTGAAAGCAGAATGGCGTCCCTCAGGATCAATTCGTTCAGCGACTATTTCAAATATCTGGAGCTGAACAGGGAGCGGCGCAAGGAACTTCAGAAGCTTCTTCAGTTCCTTGCAGTCGGTGAAACGTTCTTCTTCCGTTATCAGGCACATTTCGAGGCCCTTAAAAAGGTGGTTACCCCTGGACTGATAGCGGCCGGAAACCGGAAGATCAGGATATTCTCTGCCGGCTGTTCGACAGGGGAAGAGCCTTACTCGATTGCCATGGCGATCATGGATGAACTTCCTGACTGGAAGAAGCGTGATATCAGGATTTACGCTACTGACATAAACAGCCGCTCTCTCAGACGGGCACGAGACGGGGTGTACAATGCCTGGAAGCTCAGGGTGACGGATAATGCCTGCATCGAGCGCTATTTCTCCCGGGTCGGTGAAAGTTATGTAGTCAAAGATGAGGTAAAGTCTCTGATAGACTTCTCATATCTGAACCTTCAGTCACCTGAACAGCTCCCGGAAAGCACGTTTGATATCATATTCTGCCGGAATGTCATGATCTACTTTACAACTGCCACGACCAAAAAAGTGGTGGAGAGGTTCTCTGCAGCATTGAACCCCGGAGGATTCCTTTTTCTCGGGCATTCGGAGACTCTTTCAAATATCTCCTCGAAGTTCGACAGGCATATATGGTCCGGCGGCTTTTATTATACCAAAAAGAGCGAGACCTCTGTCCAGGTGGAAAAGCCTCTGGTCAGGAGTCAGCTCCCCGCCCAGGCTAAAATCGACAATAAGCCGGCCGAAACGCAGCAGCTTTCAGGAAAAAGTCCAACGAGCACTGTTCTTCAGGACGAAAAACCGGATATCAATGCACTTTTTACAAAAGGCCTGAATCTCATGCACCGGGGTAAATATTCTGAAGCTTACGAGCTGTTCAGGAAGTTGTTGGAGATCAAGCCTGACCATATCTGGGCTATTATGGCACAAGGGGAGATCCATCTTGTTGGCGGGAGGCCTGAAGAGGCTCTGAGCTGCTTCAACCAGGCTCTTGTCCTGGATGATCTTCTGGCGGAGGGGTATTTTCTCCGGGGGCTTCTTTTCGAGATGCGGGACAGAATCAATGAGGCTTTTGAAGAGTACCGCAAGGCGGTACTGCTGAAAATGGATTTTGTCATGCCTCACTACAATCTCGGCAAGCTGTATTTCCGATCAGGGGATGCACGGTCCTCTTCGAGAGAGTTGAAAAACAGTCTCAAAATGCTGGAAAAGGCGGGGAGAGAAAAGATAATCCCGTTTTCAGGAGGGCTTACCAGAGAGGTTTTTCTTGAGCAGCTCCGCAGCGAAATAACGATGGTCGAGACAGTGCTAACGGATTCATAAGAGAGGTGGGTAATGTCTGAGAACAGTGGATATGATATACGCTCGATCCTCAATGAGATGCGGGAGGAGTATTGGCAGGGCCTCTCAGAGAAAGTCGAGGTTCAGGATGATCTGCTTGAATGCATAACCTTTATTCTTGGAGGAGAGACATATGCATTTGAAACAGGGTACGCGTCTGAAGTCATACGGGTTCCGAAACTGATCAGGGTCCCAGGTGTGCAGGGCTTGATATCCGGTATTTTTAACCTTAGAGGAGAGATCATTGCGGCAATGGACATACGGTCACTTCTGGGGATCCCTTTGCTGCCGATCGATGCCGCTGCCCGGATAATAGTCATCAAGAGTGAAAGTTTTACAACCGGTATCATCGTTGAGTCTGTACGCGGTGTTCATCCGCTTCCGCTGGAGCAGTTCGAAGCGGTTGTCAAGTCAGTCGACCAGTCTGCACGCGAGTTCCTGCGTGGGCAGATAAACCTTGATGGAGAGATGACCGTTCTGCTCGACCTCAAGAGACTGCTTGCCTCTCCGTCACTCATTGTCGATAACTGATGCAGGATTAAATTTATAAATAAGGAGTCAGTCATGTCTGAAAAGCTCTCAATAAAGATCGCCGGGATTCTGATAATGGTCATGATTGTGATCATGTCGGTTTTCACCTTATATTTCGTTAACTCCAGAAGCAAGAACATGGAGGAGGAACTTCTCTCCAAAGGGAGGATAGAGGCGCTTTCCGGTGCCAAGGTCATGGAGCAGGTGATCGAGGAGCAACTGAACAGCGGCAAGTTGAAACTGGAAGATGTCTTTGACGTAAATTATATTCCGATTCCCAATACTGATCCGCAGAAATACCATACGAAATATGACAGCATTATCGATAAGTCGATACTTGAGATCCAGGATGAATATCTGAAAGACGATGAGGTCGTTTTTGCGGTCCTGGTCGACAGAAACGGGTATCTCCCTACCCATAACAGCAAATATTCAAAACCGCTGACCGGAGACAAGGAGAAGGACAAGGTCGGCAACAGGACAAAGCGGCTTTTCAACGATCCGGTCGGGCTGGCTGCGGCAAAGAACGAAAAGGAGCTGCTGAAGCAGGTCTATGCAAGGGATACGGGTGAAAAGATGTGGGACATCTCTGCACCGGTCTTTGTGAAGGGAAAGCACTGGGGGGGGTTCCGGATCGGTTTCTCCATGCTGAAGACCGAAAAAAAGATAGCTGAACTGAAGATGCAGATTATTGGCGCGATGCTGCTGATGCTGATTGCTACCAGCTTTACGATCTATTTTGTCGTGAGCCGTTACACAAAGCCTTTGCTCCGCCTTACCGAGACAGCCCGCCGGATAGCTGACGGGAATCTTGATGAAGAAGTGCCGGTAGAAAGCCGGGATGAGATCGGGAAGCTTGCAGAGGCCTTCAACAAGATGACGACCGTCATTGTGAAGAACCTGAAGGTAGAGGTTGAGAAGAGCAATCGCCTGATGGCATCGATCAAGGATGCGATAGTCCACCTCTCAAGCTCGGCAAACGAGATGATGGCGATAAGCGTTCAGCAGTCTTCAGGCTCTACTGAGCAGGCAGCAGCGGTACAGGAGGTGACTACCACCTCGGAAGAGATCGCTATAACCGCAAAGCAGATAACCTCGAATGCCCAATCAGTAGAGAGGATGGCTGAATCGACGAGCGAGAGCTGCCATGTCGGCACCGGTGAAGTCACCAATGCGATCAACGGTATGTCGATCCTGAAACAGCAGGTTCAGGGGATAGCAACCAGTATGCTGAAGCTTGGCGATAACAGCCAGAAGATCGGCGGGATTGTCGAGATCATCGACGAGATCAGCGACCAGACGAACCTGCTTGCGCTGAATGCTGCAATCGAGGCGGCTGGTGCAGGTGAGGCCGGGAAAAGGTTTGCCATAGTCGCTCAGGAGGTACGCCGTCTTGCCGAGCGGACTGTTGAGGCGACCAGACAGATCAAAGGGCTGATCGAAGAGATCCAGAAGGCGACAAATTCAACGATAATGGTCACTGAAGAGGGTACAAAAGCAGTTGACTCGGCAGCGCATCTGGTTGACAAGGTGCAGCTCTCTTTTGACAGCATTATCGGCCTGGTAGAGGAGACGGCCCGTTCTGCCAAAGAGATCACTTTTTCTACTCAGCAGCAGACATCTGCCTGCGAGCAGATGGCAGAGACGATGACCGAAGTGCGCGATGTTGCCCAGCAGGTTGCCGGCAGCGCCAGAGAGACCGAACGAGCTATAACCGAGATAATAGCGCTGACGGAAAAACTTCAGACCCTGTCTGAGGAAGATGCCTGAAATATTCATCTGCTAACTGACCACAAGATTTTGTAAAGGGATATCAATGTCTACCAAGTATCTCGATATCTTCCTGAAAGAGGCTGAAGAGCATATTGGATCGCTGCAGACACGTCTGCTTGTCCTGGAGAAAGAGCCGGGCAACGGTTCGCTTATCCATGAGCTGCTTCGCAATGCCCATACCTTGAAAGGTTCGGCGCGTATGCTCGGCTTTGAAGATATAAGCGTGATCGCCCACCGGATGGAGGATTTCCTCAAGGAGATGGAGGACGGGGAGCGCGCTGTCGATTCGGATTCTGTCGATCTTCTTCTGCAGGGTACCGATGCCATCAGCCGGATGATATCCGCCCTTGAAAAAGGGGTCGATTCACCCGTTGATGTCGAACGCTTCATCGAGGCATTCGATAAGGGCTTGTCCACTTCTGACGCCATACTGCAAAGTCCGGCAGCAGAGACTGAAGTAATGGGAGACACGGTACGGGCAAGCGTAAAGACCCTGGACAGCCTGGTCAACCTTCTGGGTGAACTTATCATCAACAAAAAAAGATTTGAAGACAAGACATTGGAGCTGAAAACGCTCTGCAAGAACTCGGGAGGAACAGTCCCTGCTGCCAGGATAATGGAGTTCCAGCAGGCTCTTGATGAGGATGTCCTCTACCTGGGATATGTCATTCAGGAGCTTCATGCAGAAGCAATGGCTCTCAGGATGCTGCCGCTCAGGACAATAACCGATGGTTTCATCCGGATGGTCCGTGATCTCTCCAAATCACAGGGAAAAGAGGTTGATCTTGAGATCAGGGGAGAGCACATCGAGGTTGACCGGCTTCTTCTTGAGAGCCTCAAGCCGATGTTCCTCCATATGCTTACCAATGCTGTCGATCACGGGATAGAGCTTCCTGAAGAGAGGCTCGCACGGGGCAAGCCGCGGAAAGGGACAATACGGCTCTCTGCCCGTCATGAAGGGAACAGCGTCCTGATCGAAATACGTGATGACGGCTCCGGAATGGATCCGGAGAGGATCAGGCAGACCGCTCTGAAGCGTGGAGTGATTAACAAGGAAGAGGCGGAGATGCTTCGCGATGATGAAGCGCTCTATCTCACCTTGCGCCCGGGTTTTTCTACCAGTGAGATTGTCACCGACATTTCCGGTCGTGGTGTCGGGATGGATGTCGTCAAGATGAGCATTGAAAAGGTCAAGGGGAACCTGACGCTGAAGAGCGAAGTCGGCGTCTACTCGGAGATCCAGCTTCGTCTTCCGCCTACCCTTGCTGTCATAGATGCCCTGATGGTCACCTGCAGCGGCGAGCAGTATGCAATTCCGCTTTCCTATGTGCAGGAGACAATAAAAATTCGCGTGGAAGACATAGCAACAGTTGCCGGCAAGGAGATCGTCTCGGTACGGAACAGTTCAGTGCCGCTCTTCTCGCTCGCCACTATGCTGGGATTCGGGGAAAAGGGGGCGATAATCGCCGGCGGAAAAGTCTCTGCAGTCATACTCAAGCAGAGGGACCAGACAATCGCCTGTACGATCGATAAAAACAACGGCACTTCGGAAATAGTCGTGAAAAGTCTTGGGGGGCAGTTGAAGAAGGTGCGGCATACATTTGGCGCCACGATCATGGGTGATGGAAATCCGGCGCTTATTCTGGACGTGTCTGATATCTTCTCTTCAGCTGAAGGCGCATCAACCGCCGGGCTCCGCAAGGCCTTACAGCAGAGCCAGGTCTTTGTCTCACGAGGGAAAGTCCTTGTCGTCGATGATTCGATAACAACCAGAACCATGGAGAAAAGTATTCTGCTCTCTAACGGTTATGAAGTGACAATTGCGATCTCTGCCGAGGATGCTCTTGAGAAGGTGGCGGAAAACACTTTTGATCTTGTGATCTCGGATGTCGAGATGCCGGGTCTGAACGGGTTTGAGCTTACTGCCCGGCTCCGCCAGATGGATGTCTACAGGAATGTTCCCGTGATCATAGTCTCTTCCCTGGCAAAGGACGAGCATAAGCGAAAGGCTATAGAGGCAGGTGCACAGGCGTACATCGTCAAGGGCGTTTTTGAGCAGGGGACACTGCTCGATACCGTTGAATCATTAATAGGCTGATCAGGATACCGTTGATGATAAGAATTCTCATTGCTGATGACTCTCTGCTGGTACGAACGATTCTGCGTGACGCCCTGAACTCTTCAGGCGATATGCGGGTTATCGGTGAGGCCGGTGATGGAGCAGAAGCTGCACATCTTGTCGAAGTACTGAAGCCGGACATTGTCATCATGGATATCCTCATGCCGGTCATGGGAGGATTGGAAGCCACGGAGACCATTATGGCGAAGTCTCCCGTCCCGATTCTGATTCTTTCGTCC
Organism: Geobacter sp.; assembly: GCA_009886125.1. Classification (GTDB taxonomy): domain Bacteria; phylum Desulfobacterota; class Desulfuromonadia; order Geobacterales; family DSM-12255; genus VEOV01. The sequence goes on from VFJK01000188.1 coordinate 19,271, forward strand.
ACACTTGATGACAAGGACGTCAAGCTTGCCTTTACCGCCATAAAGAAGGGTGCGCTGGATGTCATGGGAAAGCCCTCCCTGAATGGTGCAGCAAGTCAGGAGGAGTTCATCTCCAGGCTTTTTGAAAAGATCAGGCTGCTGTCTCGTATCAAGGTGATCCATCATATCCAGAGGAGTAAAGGGCCTGCTGTAACTGTCCCTGTTAAAGGTTCATTCCGCACTATTCTTGCTATCGGGGCATCAACAGGAGGCCCCAAGGCAGTCATGAGTATCGTGAAGAGTCTGCCGGCAGGATTCAAAGGTGCAGTGTTTATCGTCCAGCATATCTCTTCCGGTTTTGCAAAAGGCTTTGCACACTGGCTTGATCTGGAAAGCCATATTCCGGTGCGTCTTGCAAGGAGCGGTGATATTCCGCTACCCGGTGAAGTACTGGTAGCGCCGACAGATTGCCATATGGTTCTTGAAAACGGAGCAATACGGTTTCTGGATACGCCGCCGGTAAACTGCTGCAGGCCCTCCATCGATGTGTTTTTCAACTCGATCGCCCCTGGAAAGGCGCGGGATACCGTGGGGGTACTTCTTACGGGTATGGGGAAAGATGGTGCTCAGGGCCTTTCGAAGCTGAGGTCGAGCGGGGCACTTACCATAGTTCAGGATGAAAAGAGCTGTGCAGTCTTCGGTATGCCTAAAGCAGCAATCGCCCTGGGTGCAGCTGATGAAGTACTTAATATTGATGAAATACCTGATGCGGTTTCAAGAAATTTCTGCAATGCAAATTGAAGGAGGCTTTTATGGCAGGCAAAAAAATCCTGGTGATAGACGATAGCGAACTGGTTCTGGCTATGGCAAGTGACGCTCTCAAGGGTGCCGGGTATGAAGTGTTCACTGCAACAAACGGGATCGAAGCAAACAGCTTCATCTTCTCTACGACAAGCAGACCCGACCTTATTATTATGGATATAATGATGCCTCTTCTTGACGGGAACAAAAAAGCGAAAATCCTGAAAGAAAAGGATTTCAGTAAAGATATTCCGATCATGTTTATCTCTTCCAAGAGTGAAGCCGAGCTTGAAAAACTTGTTGAAGAGTCGGGAGCAGACGGCTATATCACCAAGCCGTTCACCAGCCAGGGGATTGTAAACTCTGTCCGGACAGTTCTGAAGTAGACGCAGCCGTATATTTAATCCTGAAAACGGCAGTTGGAAGTTGCCGAAATGAGAGCCTCAGGGCTATTTCGTTGCAATTCTTAGTGAAATTGAGCGTAAACAGCCGATATTGTCTGAACCCGAAGGGTGAGAACATACACAGAACCTTTGGCGGCTGTAGCTCAATGAGCTTAGAAGTGCAGAAATAGCACGTCCGCTCGAATGCAGGCAGCTTTCAACTGCCGAATCTAGGTTATTTGCCAGGTCTCAGCTACAGACCTGATTCCTCCCCTTGCTTTTCGCACGGTAAAGCGCCTTGTCTGCAGCTTTCATGACTTCTGCCGGCCCCCCCTGCCTTTCGCCCGATTCGGCAACGCCTATGCTGATGGTGACAGAGACCTCGGTTAAGCCGCTTTTGCTCCCCCGTTTGCCCTCCCCCTGCTTTGCATCCCTGGGTCTGTCGTCGTTTCTGATAGCAAGACTGTACCCTTCGATCGCCCTTCTCAGCTCTTCAAGATGAGGGAGGGCATCTGCGCTCCTCTTCCCCGGAAAAAGCACGGTGAACTCTTCTCCTCCATAGCGGAATGCCTTGCCGTTTCCACCTACCGACATCATCTTCTTGGCCACCATCTTGAGGACCTGATCCCCGACATCGTGCCCATAGGTATCGTTGAAACGCTTGAAATGATCTACATCCAGCATGGCAACTGCATAGCGTCTCCCCAGACCGTGAAGGTTTTCATTCAGCGCCCTCCTCGAGGGCATGCCGGTCAGGTCGTCTCTGAACGCCATGTTGTAGGAGTCCTGGAGGATGCTTAACGTGATGATCAATCCTGCTGCAAAGCAGAAGAGTGGAGGGATGTCAGGTGAGGTGATTTTTGAGAGTGTTATGACCACCGCCGTAAGGGCTCCGAGGAGACCGCTTTCTATGGGCAGCTGGCGTTTAACGGTCAGTGATGCGATGAGGAGAATGAAGAGCGATGCGAGGAGGAGCAGCGGCTGAGGAAGGAGGAGTCTGTCGAGTACTGCAAACGGAAACAGCTTGCGGGTAAGCAGCGGGAGCAGCTCTTCAAAATAGTGCCGGAACAGAAGCCACACTGAGGCTGTCTGGATAAGTATAAAGCCGAGGCGGAGTCTTCCTGCAACTGAAAAGACACCTTTTTCCCGCATTGCGGCCAGCAGGGCAAAGTTGAAGGGAAGCAGCAGTGAAAGGCCGAGATACAGCCCCTGATGGTCAAAGCCGATGATCCCTTCGCTGAGATGTGTCCTGGATAAAAAGTAGAGAATGCTGATAAGAAGAAGCGCTGTGAATGGCCGCCCGCGGTGGAAATGAACCGAGAGGAACATCCCGATCATTGCGGAAAGATAGGGGGATATCAGTAACAGCTCTCTGTGTGCAGGGGTAAGTTCGGCCAGTTTCGGCAGCATGAAAAAAGCAGCAGCCAGTAGTGCCAAAGGTACAGAAAATATAAGAGTCTTTTTTGCTGTCACTTTAACCACAAAGGGAGGAGCTCCTCTTTCAGCGCTCGGACAGCGCCAGTTTTAAGCCGAGTGAAGCAAAGACGCCGGCGGTAAGCCAGTCAAAATACCGCGAAAAAACAGGTTTAGAGAGAAGATACCGACCGATTGTCCCTGAAAACCAGCCGATAAGAGAGAATATCACGACCGCCTGTATCATGAAGAGCATCCCCAGCAGCAGCATCTGCACAGGGAGATGCCCGGAGGATGGTGTAACGAATTGCGGCAGGAATGCGAGGAAGAAGAGCGCCACCTTCGGGTTCAGCACATTCATGATAAAGCCTCTCCGGAAAAGCGCAGACACCGGAAGGCTCTCTTTCGGGCCAAGGGTGATCGATGACCGGGTCAGAAGCGTTCTGACTGCCAGATAGAGAAGATAGATCGCCCCGGCATATTTTAAAAGATTGAAGGCAACTGCCGAAGAGTAGAAAAGCGCTGATATGCCGAGTGCCGCTGCTGTTGAATGGATGCTGATCCCGCTGCACATCCCGAACGCGGTCACTATGGCAGCTTTTCTCCCCCTGGTTATCCCCTGGGTAATGACAAATATATTGTCCGGCCCGGGAGAAATGGTAAGAGCCATGGATGCACAGAGAAAAACGAAAAGAGCGTAGAGAGTCATGAGAGGACCATTTAAAAAAGCCGGATGCCGGTAACAAAAAAACCCCGTTTATGCGGGGTTTTTTCGAAACGTGCTGTCAGGCGGAATTATTTCTTCTTGGAAGCAACAGCATCCTTGAGAGCCTTGCCCGGGCGGAACTTGGGAACCTTGGCAGCAGCAATCTTGATCTCTTTGCCTGTCTGCGGATTACGACCTGTGCGAGCTTTGCGGGTCGAGACTTCGAAGCTGCCGAAGCCGACCAGGGTCACTCTGTCGCCCTTTTTGAGCGCGTCAGTTACTGCGGCGATGAATCCGCCGACGGCTTTTTCTGCTGAAGCTTTCGTAAGAGCTGCCGATTTAGCTACTGCATCAATGAGTTCTGCCTTGGTCATGTTAGCCCTCCTGCTGAAAAGTTAAATTTTGAATTACTATAAACTCATTTTTGCTCTTTGCAAGAGAATATTTTGTGCTCTTAAAATTATTTTCGTTTCTTAAAGCCGCGCTTAAAGCCGATTCACAACATTACTTTGGTTCAGTTCCCCTGATGAAGCACTCTTGCAGGCTCCCTTCGCTCCCCTCCCGCGCCAGTCGGCCCGTTTTGGGGTTGATATGAGCAAAAACTATGTCTGGAGGAGGAGTGAAATTCTGGGCCGGCATCCCGGCTACCGAGCGCTGCATGAACTCGGTCCATATCGGTGCTGCTGCCTGTCCACCGGAACCGCCTGGACCGAGCGAACGCTCCTGGTCAAAACCGACCCATACACCTGCTACCAGCTGCGGGATGAAGCCGACAAACCAGGCATCCTTGCTCTCGTTAGTTGTCCCTGTTTTCCCGGCAACGGGCCTTCCGACCGCTTTTGCGCGCTGGCCTGTGCCGCTGTTTACCACGCTCTGCATCAGATTCGTTATGACATAGGCGACTTCGGGAGAGACCGCCTGTACCGGCGGCGGTAAAGGTGACGGGGCGGCAGTTCCGGCAGGAGCCGAGACCTCCGGAGAAGCGGGAGCTGTTTTCCCCGGCACTTCATTGTCCCCGGTTATGGTTATCCTGACTGCAGTAGTGTTGTTGGAAAAAGGAGTGAGCGTCGGAGTCGGGATCTCCTCCAGCACTTTACCATCACGGTCAGTAACCTTTGTTATGAAGTAAGGGGTCACACGATACCCGCCTGAAGCATACACCCCGTAAGCTGCGGTGAGCTCCTGCGGAGTGACGCTGGAAGCTCCCAGGGCAAGGGCGAGGTTTGGGTCCAGAGGAGATGCGATTCCGAGTTTCTTTGCAAATTCTACAGCAGTAGAAGCTCCGATCTTTTCAAGGATCTTGATGCTGACACTATTGATCGAGTTGGTCAGAGCTTCCCGCATGGTGACATTCCCGCGATAGATATTGTCGTAGTTCTTCGGCTTCCACAGTTTGCTCATGCCGCTGTCATATTCGACCGGAGAGTCCTCGATGATTGATGCGGCGGTCATGCCGCTCTCGATGGCAGCGCCGTAGATTATCGGTTTGAAAGCCGAACCCGGGTTTCTTTTTGCCTGGGTGGCCCGGTTGAACTGGCTCTTCTTGAAGTCATAGCCGCCGACCATCGCTTTGACACCGCCGGTCCGCGGGTCCATGGCAAAGAGCGCAGCCTGAGCTTCAGGTGTCTGGTCTAGGACAAAAACTGCACCTTTCTTTTCGCTGTCAGGGGTCATGACCTGAACCTCTACGACGCACCCCAGAGAGAGCCCCTTCACTTTGTCCGGGATCTTTCCGAAGCTGTTCTGGAGGAGAAGCTTGCCTGCCCAGGCCATATCCTTCTTGTGAAGGGTGCCGAGCCTGTCGCCGACCCGTATGGTCACGTCACCGTGAGCCGGATCGACGGCAGTAACAACCCCCTGGTATGAGCCTCCCTGCTTCAACGAGGCAATGTCTATCCCGTCTTCGGTCTTTTTGCAGAAAGCATCGACCTCGGACTCCTTGAGATATTTTATCGGCCCCCTGAACCCCTGCCGCTTGTCCAGTGCCTTGAGCCCGTTTACAACAGCATCATAGGCACCCTTCTGCATCTCGGCGTTCATGGTCGTATAGATCTTGAGCCCCTGCTTGTACAGCATCTCCTCCCCGTATTTCTCTTCGAGCTGGATCCTGATATGCTCCAGGAAATAGGCGGACTGATCATTATTAACCTTCTTCATGGAGCTGATGATTATCGGGGTGCTCTTGGCGTGGTCGGCTTCAGCCTGGGTTATGTAACCCTCCTTGACCATCCGCTCAAGCACATAATGCTGACGCTCCTTTGCCTTTGCCATGTTCTTGATCGGCGAGTAGCTGTTCGGCGCCTTCGGCAGACCGGCCAGCATGGCCATCTCGGCAAGATTCAGCTGCTCCACGTTCTTGGCAAAATACGTCTCGGCTGCCAGCTGGACCCCGTATGAACCGGCACCCATGTAGATCTGATTCAGATAGATGTAGAGTATCTCGTCTTTCGAGAGCTTCTTCTCCATCTTTGTCGCGAGGATGGCTTCTTTCAGTTTGCGGGAGAACTTCTTTTCAGGGGTGAGAAGCATCGATTTAGCCACCTGCTGGGTGATAGTCGAAGCCCCCTCCTTTTTCCGGAGGTGGACTATGTTCTTGACCATCGCCCGCAGTATGCCGAGGTAGTCGAGCCCTTTGTGCTGATAGAAGTTCGAGTCCTCTGCTGCGACAAAAGCCTGAATCAATCTGCGCGGCAGCTTGTTGACCTCGATCACCTTTCTCCGTTCAAGGAAGAACTCGCCCACCAGAATACCGTTGTCCCCGAAGACCTGGGTCACTATGGGGGGTTTGTAGTCGGCAAGCCGGTCGACTTTCGGCAGGGTGATAGAAAGGTAGAAGATGTAGATGAACAAGGCGCTGAGCAGGATCGCCCCCAGGGCTACCACTGCAAACAGAATCTTTTTGCGGAAGTCGCCCCCCTGCTGGCGAGGAAGTTTTCTGTTTACGTGCTGCTGTCCCTGATAAAGCTGCATCCGGAAGAACCCCTTGGTAATAAACTTTGAACCTACGTAACCGTCGGGAGCCGTCTCTCACTACAACGCCTCTGCTTCTGCACCAACAGTGGTTTGCTCCGCAGCGAAGAAGATCAGCGGCAGTGTCGATTTTGGCGACATCTGGCCATGTGCCCCGGCCATTTCCGTTCGAACCGGCTCCCGACGGTTACGTATTCAGACATAAATTCTATGCATTATCGCAGATTGAGTTACGAATACAAGCAGAAACAGGCAGGCGATGGACCTTAAAAACCTTGTCTGGGAGGCGCTGTAGTGGTAGAAACGTGCATATGATCTGCCTTGACCTGAGAGCCCTGTTTCACATCCTTGAAATCGCAGGTGAGCTGCACTCTGTCAAGGTAACGGTCGATCCGCAGCTGGAGATTGCAGCGCTTACAAACAGGGTCTGCAAGAGCGAGAACAATAATAAAGCACTCCTGTTCGAAGATGTCCGCGGGAGCAGCTTCAGGGTGGCAACAAACCTTTTCGGGTCAGCCCGGCGGATGGCGCTGGCGCTCGGGATCGATGACCTATCCGACCTGACCTGTCGGTTTGATGAACTCCTTAATGGCCTTCCCGGAAAGGATGCCAGTGAGAAGATCTCTTCTTTGGCTGCTTCAGCTGCCTGGAGGGATACCACGGCAGAGCTGTGCGAGGATGGCCCGCCGGACGACCTGATCGCTGCAACTCTTGACCTTCGATCATTACCTCTCATCAAGGGTAGCCCGCTGGATGGTCAACCTGACCATGACGGGAGATTTTTTACCCTGCCGCTGGTCGTAACTGCTGATCCGGACTTTTCAGAATGCAACTGCGGGATGTACCGCGTCGCTCAGACAGGCTCGGACAGCGTTGCACTCTGCTGGTCGAGTAGTAGCGGAGCTGCGGAGCATGCTGCGAAATGGGCAACAGCAGGAAAGCCCATGCCGGTCGTTATCGCTCTGGGCGGTCCGCCTGCCCTGACCTTTGCCGCTTCCCTGCCGCTGCCTGTTCAGATCGATGAATTCAGTTTTGCCGGCCTGCTGCAGCGGGAGCCGATCAAGCTCTATCGTTGCGCGAACGGCCTGCCGGCTCCTGCCGGAGCCGAGCTCGTCATCGAAGGGTATCTTGAAACAGGAGAGAGCGGGCTCTCAGGGGCTTTCGGCAATCATACCGGTTTCTATACCCCATCCGGACCTGTTCCGGCGATGAAGGTGACATCGATTCGGCACCGCCCGGACATGATCCTCCCGGCAACTGTCGTCGGCAGACCTCCCATGGAAGACTGCTGGCTTGCCCGGGCAGGCGGCTGCCTGCTGCTCTCTCTGCTCAAGATCGACGTGCCTGAAGTGACCGGACTCCACTACCCGTTTGCCGGTATTTTCCATGGCGGGGTCATCATCCCGGTCCGGAACGCTGCGGGAAGAGGCGCTGAACTGATCTCGTCAATACGGAATAATCGCTGGTTCAGCGGATCGAAGCTGCTCGTGCTCGTCGATGACGGGGAGGATCCTTCGGATGAGGCCGGGATCTGCTGGCGGGTCATGAATCTGGTCGACTGGGAGCGCGATCTGATCGTCTCGGAGGGAAGGCTTTCCGTGGATGCGACTTTGAAGCCCGATATGAAAAAAGTTCTGGCAACAGCAGATGCAGATACGCTTGCTTTGGTCGGGCGTCGCTGGAAAGAGTACGGTTTTGCGGACGATTAATGCTACGAGCAGGTCGGCACCAAGCGCCTGCATTCGAGCTGACGGGCCATTTCTGCAGTTCCGCGGCTCATTACGCTACAGCCGATAAACTCGCTACGCTCAGACATATCGGCTTTTTTGCTCCATGTCGCCGGGAACTGCAACGAAACGGCCCTGAGGCTCTCTTTACGGCACTTGATGCCGACCCGGGTATTGATAAAAGGATTACAATTCATGACGCTGTTTGGCCGCATATCCGTTTTTCTGGAGATGATCAAGTTTTCCCACACGCTTTTTGCGCTGCCGTTCGCCTTTACCGGAGCTCTTCTAGCCGCCCGCGGACTCCCTTCAGCTGCTCAGTCGCTCTGGATCCTTCTGGCAATGGTCGGGGCGCGGAGTGCGGCAATGGGGCTGAACAGGCTCGTCGATGCGGATATCGACGCACAGAATCCGCGCACCGTCTCAAGGGCTATTCCGGCCGGCCTGATCAGCAAGGGGAACGTCGGCGTTTTCATAACGCTTTCGATCCTGCTGCTGCTCTATGCAGCATACAGGCTTAATCCGCTCTGCCTCAAGCTTTCACCGGTCGCGCTCTTCTTTCTCGCGCTCTACTCCTACTGCAAACGCTTCACTGCCTTTGCGCACATCGTGCTCGGCATCTGTCTCTCCGCTGCACCGGTCGGTGCATGGATAGCGATCCGCGGCGAAGTCTCCCTGCCGCCGATCATCCTTGGTGCCGCGGTCCTCTTCTGGGTCGCCGGATTCGATATCCTCTATGCTCTTCAGGACCTGGAGTTCGACCGTCAGGCAGGTCTGCACTCCATTCCGGTAACTCTCGGGGTAAAGGGGTCACTCTGGCTGTCCCGGAGCTTTTCGGCGGTGATGATCCTGCTCCTTCTCTGGCTCTACGTCACCCTCGGATTGGGAGTACCGTTCCTCTGCGGCATCGGGGCTGCTGCGCTGCTCCTTTTATACGAGCACCTGCTCCTGAAAGACGGTGACCTGGCAAAACTCGATCTCGCTTTCTTTACCATGAACGGCTATGTCAGCATCATCATCCTGATCGCTACCTGTGCCGAAATTTTCGTATCCGGAGGTGGGAGATGAAACATCACTATTGCGTCGCGATTACCGGGGCTTCCGGGGCGATCTACGGGGTCCGGCTGATTCAGGAGCTGCTGGCGGCCGGAAACCGGCTCAGCATCCTCATCAGCAGCAGCGGCTTCACGGTGCTGAAGGAAGAGCTGGGGCTCGACTGGTCCGGGTATGAAGAGTTGACCAACAAGCTTCTGCATACGCACTTCAATGCCGCTCCGGACGAGCTGACCTATTACGCTGATAACAACTTTTTCTCTCCCCTGGCGAGCGGCTCCGCTGCCCCGGATGCGATGATCGTCGCCCCCTGCTCCATGGGGAGCCTCGCCCGGATCGCAGCCGGACTCTCCGGCAATCTTCTTGAGCGGGCCGCAGATGTCATGCTGAAAGAGGGGAGACCGCTGCTGCTGCTGCCGCGTGAAACACCGCTCTCGGCGATCCACCTGGAGAACATGCTCAAGCTGGCCCGTCTCGGCGTCAGGATCATCCCCCCTATGCCCGGATTTTACGGGCATCCGCAGTCGATTGACGATATCGTAAATTTCGTGGTCGGCAAGGTTCTGGACCAGCTGGGGATCGAGCGGAACCTGTTCAAGCGGTGGGGGAGTGATAGCGCTATTCAGCATTTCTCATTTATTAAAAAGTGAATTGTGTAGCTTTGCGACCCAGTGTTAACATTTAAGGAGCAAGTGGCATGAGCAACATAAAACTATTTGAATCGAAGCAGGTTCGCACTGAATGGGACTCAAAAGCGCAAAAATGGTACTTTGCCATTGTTGATGTTATTGCGGTTCTTACTGAAAGCGCAGATCCAGGCGCTTATTGGCGAAAGCTGAAAGAGAGGCTTAAAAAAGATGGAAATGAAACCGTGACAAATTGTCACGGTTTGAAAATGACCGCTGCAGATGGTAAGCAACGGTTGACTGACGTAGCCGACACGGAGCAGCTGCTACGACTTATCCAGTCCATTCCTTCCCCCAAGGCCGAGCCGTTCAAGCTCTGGCTGGCGCGGGTGGGTTATGAGCGGCTGGAGGAGATCGAAAACCCCGAACTGGCCGCAAAGCGGATGCGCGAGCTGTACAAGGCCAAAGGTTACAGCGACGAATGGATTGAAAAGCGGGTGCGAGGCATTGCCATCCGTGATGAGTTGACCAGTGAATGGCAGAAGCGCGGGGTTATGCCCGGCGCGATCTGGAGAAGAAGTCAGGACGGCGCGTCTCCACAAAGGAGAATTTCAAGGAGATCCCGGAAGCGGAGAAGTGCAAGCAGCTTAAGAGGGGTGCCAGGGTGGAAGAGTAACACGAATGAAATTGGAAAGTAAATTGTGTGTAAGTTTGACACCGTATGAATTCACCAAAGGCCAAAAACCGCAAAAGGAGATTCTATGTCTTGCGTAATTCCAGGTTGTCATAATCATGCGCCTCACAATCTTAGTGTCCGTCTTCGTAGGCCGGATACCACCGCTATTTGGGCACCAAATACAGAAGCTTTTCTATGTGACACACATGCTGCACAAGGACTAAGCATAACGATAATTCTGGAGCCAACAACGACAGCCCAGATAGAGACTAAGGTTTGTGGAATTGCACCGCCAACACTCGATAGGATCACACCCATCTCGAACATTCCCTAGCCTAAGCTTATAAAATAGGTACATAAAGTCAGTACAGATTTTTCCTGATAAATAATGTATAGTTTTTTCATCATGGTTTCAGGGAGGGATAGAGATGATTGCAGTCACGGCAAAAACAATATTGGGCGATTGCCGGGAAGCTTTACAGGAGCTAAGTGACAACTCAGTTGACTTAATTTTCACATCACCTCCGTATGCAGACCAACGCTCACAAACATACGGTGGTATCAAGCCCGATCAGTATGTTGAATGGTTTACACCAATAGCAGCAGAACTGCTCCGCGTACTCAAGCCAGATGGAACTTTTGTACTCAACATTAAAGAAAAAGCCCAGAACGGAGAACGACACACATACGTTCTTGAATTGATTCTTGCCATGAGAAAAATAGGCTGGCTCTGGACTGAGGAAATGATTTGGCATAAGAAAAACTGTTATCCGGGAAAGTGGCCTAACCGCTTCAGAGATTCATGGGAACGACTGCTACAATTCAATAAATCTAGACACTTCAACATGTACCAAGAAGAAGTCATGGTTCCTATGGGAAGCTGGGCAGAGAAAAGGCTCCAGAACCTGAGTGAAACCGATAAAATCCGTGACAATTCAAAAGTCGGCAGCGGTTTCGGAAAAAACATTTCAAACTGGATAGGAAAAGAGAAAGCTTATCCTACCAATGTTCTGCAACTGGCAACAGAATGTTCAAACAAGAGCCACAGCGCGGCATTCCCGGAATCTCTGCCTGAATGGTTCATTAAACTATTTACCAAAGAAGGAAATACAGTGCTGGACCCATTCATGGGATCAGGTACGACTCTTAAAGTTGCACAGCGAATGAAAAGAAACTCAGTCGGCATAGACATCCTTCCGCAGTATTACGACATGGTAAATGCAGCTATCCAACCAACTGAATGCTATCTTTTTGAAAAGAGGGAAGAATATGCCGCCGATAACAAAAAACGAAGTGGAACGGTACGTAAGAGAAAACATAGCGAGCTTCCACAACAAGCGTCTTGAAAGTATCAACAAAATCAAACTGGAACAAATCCTGAAACGTAAAAACCCTTATCTGTTCAAAGCAAAAAACATTATTGCCGCCCCCGATCTTGTTAAAACGTTGCTGGATGCGCACCTCTCTTCACAAGAAGAAACTATTTTCGGCGATTTTCTTGAGGGTCTTGCAATCCACATAAACAAAACCGTTTTCAGTGGCGACAAATCAGCCGCTGAGGGTATTGACCTTGAGTTTAATTCTGATGGAGTCCGGTATATCGTCGCGATCAAATCAGGCCCGAACTGGGGCAACAGTTCCCAAATCCAAAAAATGAAAGACTGCTTTAACAAAGCCAAGAGAATTTTACGGACTTCAAATTCAAAGATGAATATCATTGCAGTCAATGGCTGTTGTTACGGAGTAGATAGCCAACCGGATAAAGGCGAATATCGGAAGCTGTGCGGACAGAGTTTCTGGGAGTTTATGTCTGGTGACGAATCCCTGTATACGCAAATCATCGAACCACTTGGACATGAAGCACGAGAGCGGAACGAAGAGTTTCTTGAACGATACGCCCAGATTATTACGAAGTTTACATGCAGCTTTGCAGAGAAGTTTTGCGACGACGGGAAAATTGACTGGGAGCGGCTTGTCGTGTTCAACTCTGGAAACAAAAAAAGCATATGCGTGTAATCTTCATTGCTGATGCCCATCTTCGCAGCCCATCTGATAACAACTATCAGCTTATGCTCAAGTTTCTTGGCGAGTTGCCCGGCAGGGTCGAGATGTTGATCATTGCTGGCGATTTCTTTGAGTTTTGGCTAGGTGATTCGCCGGAAGAATTCCCTCACTATAAGCCGGTACTCGATGCTCTCGAAAAACTTACCAATTGCGGTATCAAGCTAATTTTCATAGAAGGAAACCACGACTTCCATCTGCAAAAATACTTCAGCAGTGCTTTCAACGCCGACGTATCTCCCAATGCGATTACAATTAACCTTGACGGGAAAAAATTGTTCATTTGTCATGGCGATCTAATTAACATGAAAGATTATGGCTACAGAGCATTGCGGTTCCTTTTCCATAACCCTGTTACAAAGTTACTTGCCAATATTCTCCCGGCTTCTATTCCAGCATCGATAGCCAATAGGCTCGGCAATCACTCTAAAGGCAACCACAAGGCAGCGGCAGAGAAATGGGACTCTAAACAACTTACAAGGAGCTTTGCCGCAAAATATTTTACAGCTGGCTACGATGTAGTTATAGCCGCACATTATCACCGTCCGTTCTTAGAGGAAACAGACAACAAGTGCCTGTTGTCGCTTGGCGATTGGATCACCCAGTTTTCTTATGGAGAGTGGCTGGACGGTGAACTTACCTTGAAGCGCTACGCCGGATAAGACCGGACAATTCACAATACCTTTTATTAAATTTTCAAGGAAACCCTTGGGGGACGCTGTTATCTATTTATCTATTGACACCTTTTCGTCTTTTGGTATATTTCGCCCATGCCCCGTTTAGCCAGACTTGACATTTCCGGCCTGCTGCAACACGTGATCGTGCGAGGGATTGAACAGCGTGACATTTTCAATGATGATCACGACAGGCAATCTTTTACTGACCGTCTCTTTTCCTTACTCCCCGAAACCGGCGTTCGCTGCTTTGCGTGGGCACTTTTGTCCAATCACTTTCACTTGTTGTTGATGCCTACCTCCACACCACTATCGCACTTCATGCGCCGGCTTCTTACCGGCTATGCGGTCTCGTTCAACCGCCGTAACAAGCGGTCCGGGCATCTGTTCCAGAATCGGTACAAGTCAATTGTCTGCGAAGAAGAACCCTACTTGTTGGAACTGGTCAGATACATCCACCTGAATCCGCTCCGGGCTCGAATGGTTGCAAGTCTGGAAGAGCTGGACCATTACCAGTGGAGTGGTCATGCGGTTCTGCTCGGCAACCGCCAGATTGACGGCCAGGATACAGACGTAATTCTTGAGCGTTTCGGAAAAAGAATCACTACAGCGAGACAAAAATATCGTCAGTTCGTAATGGACGGGATTAAGACCGGCCGGCGTGATGATCTTGTCGGTGGCGGCCTTAAGCGAAGTCAGGGAGAACGGCCAATTAATGAATACGAGAGTTTTGACGAGAGGGTGCTTGGTGGCGGTGTTTTTGTAGATGGACTTAAACAGGAATTCACCCTGCGAGATAAGATGAAAAGTGCTATAACGCTCATCAGATTGGTGGAGATTGTTGCGCTGGCATTATCGCTTGACCCTGATGCAGTGCGCAAACCGAGCAAGAACAGGGCTCCGGCAACTGCACGCGGCATTATCTGCCATCTGGCGATCTATGAATTTGGTTATACCGGCAGTGAAGTTAGCAAAACTCTTCACCTGGGACCAACTGGGGTCAGTCTGGCATCAAGGCGAGGCGAGAAGGTACTGAAGACCGATCCACTGCTGCTACAGAAGATAATGGCTTCAATAGATAAATAGATAACAGCGTCCCCCAAGGGTTCCCCTAAACCGGCCGGTCAGCCTAGCGTTATGCGCCACAGGCGGAAAGGCCGGCAAAGATTTTCGGCGATCATGGAATGGAAAAAAACTGATGGGATCCAACAAGGCTGCCACGCTTATTGTGAGAATCAGGAAGGTATTTGCCTGGCTCATTTTCCTGGCCATGACGTGCTGGGGAACAATGGCGATCGCTTACTCCAATCTCTCTGCCGGTCTGCGTATCGTTGCAGCAGGGTCCTTTGTAATATTGGCGCTTGCCAGCGTCTTTCTCCCCCGAAGCAACATCTGGAAAATAACTTTATTTTCATCACTATTCGTACTGCTGCTGGCATGGTGGCTGGCCCTCCCCCCGAGCAATGACCGGGACTGGCAGCCTGATGTGGCAAAGCGTTCCTCCGCCGCCATCATGGGCAACACCGTTACCATTCACAATATCCGCAACTGTGATTACCGGAGCGAGTACGATTATGCCGTCCGGCATTATGACAGGACCTTCAATATTGAATCCTTGCGCAGTATGGACCTTTTTCTGGTTGACTGGGGTTTCCCTCATATTGCACATACCATGCTCAGCTTCGGGTTCGACAACGACGAATATGTCTGCATCTCGATCGAGACCCGAAAGAAAAAAGGCTCCCGGTTTTCTGCTGTCAGAGGTTTTTTCAAACAGTATGAATTGATCTATGTCGTTGCTGACGAGCGCGACGTGGTGCGTCTTCGCACCAATTACCGCAAAGGGGAGGACGTTTACCTGTATCGCCTTAAAGCATCGCCGGAACTGATCCGGCTGATCTTTATGGACTATCTGCGCAGCGTCAACACGCTGACAGAGAGCCCTGAATGGTATAACGCCCTGACCGTGAACTGCACCACCGCTATCTGGAGGCATATTGTGCCCTACTATCCTAAGGCAAAGTTCGACTGGCGCATACTTGCCAGCGGTCATGCAGATGAAATGGTGTATGAGCTAGGAGCGGTGGATCAAACCCTCCCATTCCAGGAGCTCAAACGTCGCAGTCTCATCAACGAACGGAGTAAGGCCGCTGACCGCGACCCGGCATTTTCCAAAATTATTCGACACGGACTGCCTGGTTTTGAATAAAGCAGTATAGGAACATGAAATTAGAGAGTACAGGTGTCGCAGGTGTCGCGTCTACACATTGACAGAAATAGGCTAACCAGCGGGTTGCACACCGCCCTGCCCGGAAAAAGCGACCGGGCGAAGCGGGTGAACCGGGCAC
>VFJK01000004.1 GCA_009886125.1 Geobacter sp.
AAGGAAGGAAGGAAGGAAGGTAATACAGTTACAGCCAGTAGAAATGTAGCGATACAAAAAGCACGGATTTTCATGTCAATACTCCGAAATTAATTTCTGATTGTGTGCGCCACAACCAGTGAATAATTCTCCAGTAAACTACTGTTACGTCCCACGTTAAATCAGGAGAATAATCCCGCCCTGTTTCAGGCGGGACGAGCGGCTTTGTCCCAAGCTGCAAGAGGAGAAACGCACCCCTGAAGCAGCCTGGGACAAATGGTTAAAACGGATCGTCTTCATCCTCGATTTCGCACTCGAAAGTACTGATTCTGTCTTCCTGTGTATAGGGTGGGCGACTGAGCGCACATCTATACATCTGGTCGAAGGATTGGCTGATTGCGCTCAAAAAATCCGAGATGGCATGTACCGATTCATCTGAGAGATTTTCAGGCAGATATACTAATAATACAGGTGCGTCGCCACTGTTCATTTTAGCTCCTCCATCGCATCTTTCAGGATATCGTCCGGTAGGTGATTTAACCCTTTGGGAACTGCCAGTCGCATGGCTGTCCTCAGGATCAGCCCCGCTTTGCGAGGTATTCCCTGTGATCCTTGGCGTAGCAACTCAAACCCCGAGTCCGACATAAGGGTCTGCTTGCAGCCAGCACTTTGCAGACCATGCCGGATCATATTTGAGAAACGTTCTCTCTCCATTACCGGCGCAAAGTGCATACGAAGATGCACACGACTTGCCAGCGCCGCCAAGTGGCCACGGGTAAATGCCTGAGCCAAGGCTGAATGACCGACGAACCAGACGGTCATGAGATCGCGTGAGTCGAAGGCGAAATTCAGGAAAGCTGGGAAATCCTTGAAGAACTCCATCGGGAGATTCTGCGCTTCGTCGATGATCCAGACAGGAAGAATGTGCTTGCCATCGGCAAGCTCGGTGACCTTTGCCTTTATGTCGCGCCAGAGTTGAGAACGCCGGAAGGCGGGTTCGAGACCCAGTGACAGGGCAAGCTGCCGATAGATGTCCATGCGCCCGAAGTCGGTCTCGGCCATATAGATGACTTGATAACGGTGTGGATTGAGGTCCTCAGTGATCAGGCGCAGAGCCGAGGTTTTACCGACACCCGGATCGCCCGTCAGAAGGGCCACTCCCGGGTTTTCCAGAAGCCAATGGAAACGCTCCTTCAAAGCGGCAATCGGGCCGTCATCCCATAGCTGCTGCGTATCCTTACCAAGCGGTTGCGAGGTAAGTCCAAAGTGCTGACGGTACATATCAGGCCTCCTTCATGAGCGGAAGAGCGGCACCGCACAGACTGCGCATTTGCCGGTCCAGCGCCATCTCAACCAGGTTGGTTCCGGTATTGAGTCGGGTGTTTGAATCGCTTGGGACTGCTGATTTTCTCTTGCGACGGCAGTTGGCGAGCGGGTCAAGGAGGGTCGCCTTGCCCAGTGAGTCGCCGCTTTGCGATTCAACGCTGATCACTTTCTGCTTGTGAGGATCGACTACCAGCATGACTGTTTTACCGATAAGCTCGAAAGGCACCTCGAAGCGCTGGCCCTCATACGAGACAGTGCCATCCTTACGGACCAGGCGCTCATGCCGGTGCAGGAACAGCTCGTCAAGACGAGAGGCAAACGGGCCAAGAGGTCTTATCTGGGTAAGATCCTTGCGGTAGCGCTCCAATGGTGTCAGCCCTTCAAGCGCACTGTGCGGTTCCTTGTGATAACACTCATCCATCCATGCCCACAGCCGAGCGTTCAGATCATGGATGTCGCGCACCTTGTCCATATCTATTTCGCCAAGAAAGCCGCCGCGTAGGGTTCTATGCCAACGTTCCAGCTTTCCCTTCCCTTCAGGGGTATAAGGGCGGCAGTAGATGAGCCTGATCTCCAGACGGGCGCAGACTGCCTGGAGAGTGGCTGCCCGGTACGCGGCACCGTTGTCAATTACCAGACGAATCGGTACTCCACGCTTCAGGAGAGCCTGTTTCAGCACACCTTCGACTTCCAGTGCTGTCTCCGCCGGACAGAAGGCGCTGTGAGTAATGAGCCGCGACGCATCGTCCATGAAGGAAACCAGGTAGGTCTTACGCATCTTGCCACTTGCCAGCACCTTCGGCCCGTGCATTACGTCGCCGTACCAGATGTCGCCAGCGTGAGCAGCGACGTAGGACCTGCGCTCCACCGGTGCTGCCGCGCTGCCGTGCAAGTTGGAGATCCCTTGTCCTTGTAATAGACGATGGATGCTGGAGCGGGAAAGCTTTGTTGCTCCAGGAAGACCAGAGGCACCAACAAGTCGCCGGATGGTCCGTAAGGAGCGCCCCGGATTCTCCTTCTTGGCTGTGCAGAGCGCCTCCTGGAGAGGCTCGGAGATCTTGGATCTGCCCCGGTCCGAGCGATACTTGGGGGTCAGCGCCTCAATGCCTTCCCGTTTCCAGGCGTAGTACCAACCCTCAATGGTCTTCTCGCTCAAGAAGACCCTTTTTGAGTCTGGAATCGCATAGCTTTGGGCGGCAAGCTCTCGCAAGAGTCTCTTGAGATCGCCTTGTTCCAGACGGTCTCGACTGGCTAGTGGCCCAAGGACCGAAAGACGGAACAGTGCGTGTGGGTGAATCAACTTCATGATGGCCTCCTTGTGGTGTGATGACACCGATTAAAGGCCATAACGTCTTAAAATATAAGGAGGCGAAGTGTGTGGGGTGTCAAAAAGACCGTCTCTACGGCATCCCTTTTTGCCGTGGGGAAACGCATCATGGGACGAGTACTCCTTCCTCATGAAGCAGGCACATTGCCGATGAGAGAGGGCGCAAGGCCAGACATGCCGTCCAGAATTTGGTGAACCCGGAGAGTCTTCCCAGACAGGGAAAGTGGGGGAGCAGCTGCAAGGAGAAGATCTGGAAGCAGCTGTTGAAACTCTGCCACCAGCGCTTGATGGTCGTGCGGCTGGCTCTGCTACCGTTGAAGGCAAAGGTGAAGCTGATTGACTCTCCCGCCAGAAGAAGCAGGAAGATGGCCTGTCTTACTTCCCAGAGATACCAGCTCCGGGGCGGAATGCACTCCGGCAGAACCGAACAGGTGGAACGGCACTCAGGACAAAAGAAGCGCATAATCGGAACAGGGTTAAGACACGGCTCACCCAGGTCCTTGCGATCAGGCTTACGGGTGTAACAGCCGTGGCACCAGACACTGGCATGGCAACAGCCGGGGCAGCTCTTGGGGCGGTAAGACTCCGGGGATTTCCTTAACGTCTCAAAATGTTGAATGAGGGATAAAATCCCAGGAAGAATGAAGGCCATGCATGTCTCCTTTAACATAGCTATTGGACAAAAATGTCCCGCGATAGTAAAGGATGATGAGCTACTTTACAGGCAATTTGTACCGGGCTATTTTGGTGAAAGTTTCAACCGACGCACTGACTGTACTCGGGATAAACGGGGTTTATATTCCTGGCAGAAGGAAGGACGTTACACCGCTGAAGAATTGTTTCAGTTTTGCAAAGATATCCCCGGCTAATCGCTGATGCATGGTAGTCGGTGCCGGAGTCATGGCGTAAGCCTCTCCGTTGATAATCTCCCAGCGTTCATCGTCGGGCCA
>VFJK01000034.1 GCA_009886125.1 Geobacter sp.
CTGCGCCGCTCTTCATGACTTCCCTGCCGATCAGCCGCTCAAGGGGGACAATCTCCAGCCCCTTATCTTTCAAGCCGGTGCAGATCGCCTCCAGCTCTCTCATCAGCTGTTCACTGGTACCGTTTTTAGGGGTAATATCATGAAGCAGTATGATATCTCCCTGCACGACTTTTCCAAGGATTCTACGCGACATTCCATGAATCCGCCTGTTCCCGAAGTCGCCGGCCCGGCAGCTGAAATTGACGCAGAACATGCCGAGTTCGAGAAGGATTCTCCAGAGCCTGAAGCTGGTGACCCCCACCGGAGGACGAAAAGCAAGCGGTTCGATGCCAAACTGTCTTAACAGTGTCTGGGCAGAAGCGATCTCATTCCTGAGGGTTTTCCTGCTCCTGAGCATGAGAAACGGAAAATGGTTGTAGGAGTGATTCCCGATCGTGTGGCCGCCGGCCAGGATGGCCCTGATGATCTCCGGGTATCGAACCGCACCGGTTCCGGTCACAAAAAAAGTAGCTTTCAGAGAATGCCGTGCCAGCAGATCGAGTACTCTCGGGGTGATTTCAGGGTCAGGACCATCATCAAAGGTCAAGGATACCCGCTTTTCTTCTCTTTTCCCGCTGCTGGTGATCGGCAGGAAGAAGCTGAAGCGAGGGAAGAGGGAGGCAATGAAGCAGATAAGGATAAAGAGAAGCAGAGGCAGCGGCGCCAGTCTCAGGTCAATAAAAAGAAAAAGTACGAAGAGTTGAATTGCGCCCAGGGCGACAAAATGGGCTGGTGAGAGTGGGCAGATCATTCATTAAGTTCCTTTCCCTGGATGGATCGGGGTAATCAGAGCCCGGCAAGAGCAGATTACAGAACCTTCCTCCTTTGGGGGCGCTGAATTATGAATGAATTGAGAATGAAAGTCAAACCAAGGTTCAAGAGTTCGGAAAAGCTCTTGCACTGAGAGAGATTCTACTGGCAATATACAGTTCATTTTTGTTCGATGGATGAAATTATAACAAATACGGGTTTAACCCGTGGAGAGAGACTGTCAGATGAGCGTCAGCAGAAAGAGAAGTTATTTCGAGAAGATACCCGGTTCCCCGGAGCCGATAGTCGCAGAAGTCAGACGGCGGGTCCGTTTTAACGAATGCGATCCGATGGCAGTCGTCTGGCACGGCAGATATCCGCTTCTCTTCGAGGAGGCATCAGAGCTCCTTGGCCGTCGCTGCGGTCTTTCCTATCCCGAATTCTATGAGTCCGGGCTGAGGGGGCCGATTGTCTCCATGCATATTGATTATCACCGGTCACTTTTCCTGGCAGAAGAGTTTTCTGTCCGGGCATCCCTTGTCTGGGCTGAAGGGGCACGGATCAATACCGAGTTTCATGTTTTCAAGGAGGATGGCACTCTGGCGACCAGCGGGTATACGATCCAGCTCTTTACGGACCACCTGAGCGGTGAGCCGTGCTTCTCATCTCCGGAAATGCTTGAAAAGTGCCGCAGCAGGTGGCTGGCTGGAGAGTTCGTTTGAGGCTCAAGGTACTGCCGAGCCAGCAGAACGTTGAGCGCAAGCGGGGAAACCGTTTCGGATTCTGGTTCTTTAATGTTACAGCGAGACTGACAGGGCTGAGAGGGGCTTACGGCCTTCTCTATTTTGTCTGTATCTATTATCTGCTGTCGGATTCCGCTCTTGTGGCAGAAAGCCTCCCGTACATCAGACGGCGATTCCCTGAAAAAGGGAGGATAGGGCAGCTCTTCGCTCTGTATCTCCTTTTCGTGAGCCAGGGGAAGACCCTTGTCGATCGATATGCCATCTCTGCCGGGTATGAAGGGATAGAGATCGACATCGCCGGGTATGAGAGTGTCCGGAATCTTATCGCTTCGAGCAGCAGGGGGCTGATCATCATTACTGCTCATATCGGGAGCTGGCAGGTCGCCATGACCGCGCTGGAACGGTTTGACCGGCATGTGCATGTGATGATGCGCCCGGAAGACAATGAAGCGGTCAAGGGCGCTCTCAATATCGGCAGTGACAGTGAACGGGTCAAGGTGATCCTTACCAGCGATGCGCTGGGCGGAGTCATAGAGGCGATGAAAGCTATCGACAGCGGCGATCTGGTCACGGTCATGGGAGACAGGCCGTACAATTTCCCCTCCATCAAGGCGAATTTTCTCGGCGGAGAGGTCAACTTCCCCTATGGAGCTTTCACCATTGCTGCTGCGGCAAAATGTCCTGTAGTCGTTTTCCTCTCCGCAAAGACAGGCCCGGGCAGCTATGTCGTCGATGTTTCCAATGTCATCCAGCCCCCTTCCGGAGCACGGGTTAAAAAAGGTGAGTCTATCGCCGCAGCAGTTCAGCAGTTTGCGGATATCCTGGAGAAATATGTGGCTGACTATCCGTTGCAGTGGTTTGTTTTTCGCGATATCTGGAAATGAATCTCCCCCCTTCATACCTCTCCCCCTTCCTTATGCCCATCTGCTGCCTGATTCATGAGAGGCAGGGCTTGAAATCCAGTAAATATTTCGCCATTTTTACAAGAGGTATTGTTGTAAAACAGATAGTTAACCCGGAATTCCGGACGTCCGGAATTATGGATATTTTAATGTTGCAGGGTGTGATACAAGAAGAAACGGGGCAGGGCAGGGGAGAATTAAACTCGGAAATTTAATGAGCATAGGCAAAATGTTCCATTCGGGCAGATCACCGGTTCATGCGCGTTTGAACCGGTCAACTACGAGTTGGGCAACATGAACACATATCCTATATGATAGAAACATTTGCTGAGCAAATACCAGCCGAACTTCTTAACCGTTCTGGAAAGGTCTTTTATTCCGGTCGCACGGCATTCTCTGCACCAACTGCGCTCTATGTACTTGGTGTAAATCCAGGTGGTGACCCATTGCTGCATGAAGCTGAGACCGTGGAGAACCACACTGCTGCCGTCCAGCGTTTGCATCCGGACGACTGGTCTGCATACCGCGATGAGGAATGGATGGGGGCAGCTCCGGGAACCTATGGGATGGCACCTCGTGTACTTCATCTCTTTGCCGCGCTGGGCTTGAACCCAGGTTGCGTTCCTTGCAGCAACTTGGTTTTCGTCCGCTCGCGACGCGAGGGAGATATTCACCATGAAATGACCTTGCTCGCTAATCTCTGCTGGCCGTTTCATGAACTTGTAATCGAACTACTGCGCCCGCGAGTGATTCTATGCTTTGGCAAGACGGCGGGAAAATACGTACGAAATATGCTTGGAACAAACATTTTGGACGGTGAGTTTATCGAAAATAACAATCGCCATTGGCGGAGTCAGACATTTACTGGCAATGGAGCCCATAGAGTCGTTGTCGCAACACATCCGAGCATCGCAGACTGGACTAATCCCAACACGGACCCAACTGAACTAATACGCAATGCTATGACTTACGCCTAACCAGGTCACTAGACCTGACCGAAAAGGCCGTCAGGCCAGCGCCCACGCCGTTGGCCACCAAATCAAAGGCTCTGGTTTGGTGGAAAACGGTATCCCTCGGAGCCAAGAAAAGGAGGATGATGAAATGGCATGTTTTAAGGTGAGATCTGTAAGTATGATTTTGTTGTTACTGATGCTAGCTTGGCTGAAACCAGCGATGGCAATAAATCCATGTAATTGTAAAGGCTATGCTGGGCCAGGTGGCCCTTGTTATGATGGACCTGGTGGCCCCTGTTATTCAGGCCCTGGTGGAACGGGCAAGAGATGTCCTAACGTTTGTCGATAACGGTTTTTTCGAGAGTAGCGATGTTTAGACAAGAAATGTCTCGGGTGTATGAATTACTTGATTTAATAACTGATCCATCTGAGCCCTGTGCGTATTTTCAGGACTTCGACAACTCGATTCGCGATGAACCAACAAAAAAGAAAGTTTGGTTCGCTCGTGAGCGAGAATTTCAGCAACTTGACTCAGAGTCGTGGCAGTTTTTGAGAAATGAAGCACAACCATACCTCGTGGCACGCGATGCGAGACGTGGATGGCATCAACTAATCTCAATACTGAATCAGGCGAGAGCGCACAACTACTTGAGTGAGGAAGGCTGTATAGGAATCCATATCATTCCCAAATCAAAAATTGACGGCAAAGAAACTCCAGACATAGAAGGCATGTTAAACGGAATGCAGATCTTATGCGAAGTGAAGACAGTCAACATCTCCGACGTTGAAGCCAACCGCCGAAAAAATGGAGGAGTGGGCACCACAGTTTCGTCCCTTGATGAAGGTTTCTTTAAGAAATTGACGTCCGATATATTTAAGGCAAAAAGTCAAATAGATTCCTACAAAGGCAAGGGAAAGGTTAGAAGCATTGTGTTCGTTGTACTGAATTTTGATGATTTCTTGGGGGAATATAAAACAGACTATTTTGGACATATTGATCGGCATCTTGCCGTTAATCCCTTTCCGTGTATTGATATTGTGTTCTACAACCAAAGAACCGCTTTCCATTGTGGCGTTAGCATGCAGAATGCGGTTGTCATCAACGAAACTGGATAAACGCCGCAGGCATCAGCAGTGGCGCGGACAGCCCGAGAAAAATGGAGAGTTTGCGCCGGAGGGACATGGCGGAATGAGATGCCAACCAGACAGTTAGCCACCGCCAGCCCGAAAAAACTGGGCTTGCGGGTCAACTGCCGAGCCGTTAGATATACAGAAGAGAATAAGCAAATCTGAAGGAGGGATGTATGAACCAGATACGCAATAGTGTCTTTTTTCTGTTTCTGCTTACCTGCTGTGTTTCGCAAGTGGAAGCAGAGCAAGCTAGAGTCGCCTGTCAAGATTCATTCGGCCAAGTTAGGGTCAGAAATGGATCATGCGGTTATGGCGAGCAACTTGTGAGGGTGATGGATTCGCCGCAATCTGACACTTCCCAATATGGGAGCGGGCAAGCTAGAGTCGCCTGTCAAGATTCATTCGGCCAAGTTAGGGTCAGAAATGGATCATGCGGTTATGGTGAGCAACTTGTGAGGGTTCTAAATGACTGAGGATAGATCGCTCCGGCAATGGTAAACAACGGTGTCAAACCTACATTTTGACAAGACCACGAGCAAACAAAAGGGTCGCGTCTCAAATCAAAATTCTGTGGACCTTCTGCCATGGGTTCTGCTTTGTGAGCCCCTATGCAGCGTGTCTGGAAGGTTCACTCGGCGTTAATCCCTCATGCCTGCCAAGCCCTTCAGCAATGAGAGTAAGCACAAGTGTATTTAGGCTTACCCCTTCAGCTTTCGCTCTTGCCTGTAGCGAAGCATGAAGCGACCGGGGAAGACGCTGTACAAACTTGATCGGCTTGCCTTCCTCGTCGTAATGAGTCGGTTCAGGGATATGCCTTTTCATGTCCACCTGTGCGGCTATCCAGCTATTGAATGCATCCCGGCCATTGACAAGAACCTCTTCCATCGTTTCACCGTCCGACATGCAGCCGGGAAGATCCGGGAAGGTAATCATGTAACCGCCTCCGTCATCTGCTGACAGGGGCGCTATGACATGGCCGTAAGCCTCGAAAGGATAGGGCGGCGTTGCTGGCTTGATCTTCTTTACGCTCATGACGTTTTCTCCTTGATCGTGTTGATCAATACTATGAACCGCTTGACATAAACCGGCTTGATTGGGGGATGTGTCGGGACACAAAGACTGTCGGCAATACCGCGAACCGAAAAAACGTGGTGACTTCCCCCGTTGTTGCGGACCTCGATCCCGTAACGCTCGGCCACGGTCAACAGGTCATCAATCCGCCAGTCACGCGGGTTATTCCTCATTCGGTCAAGCGTCTTGTCTGCTGTTGTCATGTCCTCATAGTATCATATGTAACATCACAGTCAAACACTTTCAATTTATAAGAAATCCCGCTCCCTTATCCCGCCGCGGGTGACATTGGAGAGGAACTGGCGGACGTTGTTGGTTGCGTGACCGCACTGCTTCTTGTTGCAGGCAAAATAAAATCCTTGACTTTACAGGGCTCTGTTGCTAATTATAGCGTTCTTTTTGTACAGGCGCGTAGCTCAGGGGTAGAGCACTAGCTCGACACGCTAGGGGTCGGCGGTTCGAAACCGCCCGCGCCTACCATTGCTTTGCTGATGGTGGGACTGTGTGAGGCATCGGTATTCGATGCCTTTTCTATTATGCTGTTCATTTACAACTCCTAAGGGGCTGGATATGGCTGAAATAACCGTTGTTCTGCCGGATGGTTCCAATAGAGTCCTGAACTCAGGGTCTACGGTCTATGACCTTGCCGCCTCTATAGGTGCAGGTCTTGCCAAGGCTGCCATTGCCGGGAAAGTGAATGGCGAACTGGTCGATCTTGCCGCACAGCTGCCGGAAGGTGCAGTCGTATCGATAATAACCGAAAAGAGCCCGGAAGCCCTGGAGATCATCAGACACTCCACCTCCCACCTTATGGCCCAGGCGGTGAAGCAGCTCTTCCCGCAGGCGAAGGTGACGATCGGCCCGTCAATCGAAACCGGTTTCTATTATGATTTTGATGTCGATCATCCGTTCACCCCTGAAGATCTCGAAAAGATCGAAAGTAGGATGCAGGAACTTGCAAAAGCCTCTGAGCCGATTGTACGCTCTGAGCTTTCAAGCGCTGAGGCAGTTAAAAAGTTCAGCGAAATGGGTGAGGATTACAAGGTCGAGCTTATAACCGATCTCGGCGTTGACTCGGTCTCCCTCTACAGCCAGGGGGATTTTGCAGATCTCTGTCGCGGGCCGCATCTCCCCTCCACAGCATTCTGCAAGGCATTCAAGCTTACCTCCATCGCCGGAGCATACTGGCGCGGCGACGAAAAACGGAAGATGCTTCAGCGTGTCTATGGAACTGCTTTTGCCGACAAGAAAGAGCTCGATGCCTATCTTGAGCGGATCGAAGAGGCAAAGAGGCGTGACCACCGCAAACTCGGCAGGGAGCTTGATCTCTTCTCTTTCAGTGACGAAGTAGGCGCCGGGTTTGCCATATGGCATCCAAAAGGAGCGATGCTCCGGACTATACTTGAGGATTTCGAGCGGAAAGAGCACCTGAAGCGCGGCTATGATATTGTTGTCGGTCCCCAGATCCTCAAGTCCGAGCTTTGGCAGCGTTCCGGTCACTACGAGAATTACCGCGAGAATATGTACTTCACCGAGGTCGATGAACAGAGTTTCGGCATCAAACCGATGAACTGTCTCAGCCATATGATGATCTACAAATCTCACCTGAGAAGCTACCGCGATCTGCCTTTGCGTTACTTCGAGCTCGGAACGGTCCACCGCCATGAACGTGCCGGTGTCCTTCACGGACTGATGCGTGTCAGGTGTTTCACCCAGGATGATGCGCATATACTTTGCACGCCGGAGCAGCTTGATGGAGAGATAAAAGGTGTTATATCCTTTGTCTCCGAAATCATGGCAAAGTTCGGGTTCGACTTTGATATGGAGCTCTCTACCCGTCCGGAGAAATCCATCGGATCGGATGAAGACTGGGAGCGTGCAACCAGCGCTCTGTTGGGTGCACTGAAAGATACCGGTCGTGAATTTGAGATCAATGAAGGTGATGGCGCGTTCTATGGTCCTAAAATCGACATCAAGCTCAGAGACTGCCTTGACAGGAAATGGCAATGTGCTACAATCCAGTGCGATTTTACCCTGCCGGAGCGCTTTGACCTTACTTATGTTGACAGTGACGGCGAGAAAAAGCGCCCTGTCATGGTCCACCGGGTCATACTCGGTTCAATCGAGCGTTTCATCGGCGTCCTGATCGAGCACTTTGCCGGGAGCTTCCCTACCTGGCTGTCTCCGGTTCAGGCCGTTTTATTGACAGTGACAGATGCACAGATCCCTTATGCAGAGCGGCTTTTTGAGCAGCTCAGGGCTGAAGGTGTAAGGATTCAGAAAGATTTCAGAAACGAGAAGCTTGGCTTCAAGATACGTGAAGCGCAGCTGCAGAAAGTTCCTTACATGCTAATAATCGGAGATAAGGAAGTCGAGACCGGCACCCTTACCCCGAGGTTCAGGGACGGCAAGAATCTTGAGCCTATGTCTGCCGAGGATTTTGTCAGTTTTATTTCCAGAGAGTCAGCACATTACCACTAGGGGGTGGCGCCATAGCAAAGGCAACGGTTAACATCAATCAGGCAATCAGGTCGAAGGAAGTCAGGGTAATCGGGGCCGAAGGCGAGCAGATAGGTGTAATTACCACTCAGGAAGCTCTGGCCATGGCAGAGAGCCAGCTACTTGACCTGGTTGAAGTTTCACCGACTGCTGTGCCACCTGTCTGCCGGATCATGGATTACGGCAAGTTCAAGTATCAGCAGAGCAAGAAGATGCAGGAAGCAAAAAAGAAGCAGGTCCAGGTGCAACTCAAAGAAGTCAAGCTTCGTCCTAAGACGGATGAGCATGACCTTCTCTTCAAGATAAAGCATGTTCGCCGTTTCCTTGAGGAAGGCAACAAGGCAAAGATAACACTAGTCTTTCGCGGGCGTGAGATCACTCACATGGAGTACGGTCAGAAGGCGCTTGACCGCTTCGCGCACGATCTGGACGATGTCGCAATAATTGAAGTCAGACCAAAAATGGAAGGGCGCAGCATGTTCATGATAGTCGCCCCCAAAAAATAATTCACAGCTAATAGAGGGAGAGGGCAATGCCTAAAATCAAGACAAACAGCGGTGCAGCCAAAAGGTTTACAAAGACCGCATCGGGGAAGATCAAGCGTGGCTGTGCTTTCACCAGCCATATTCTTACCAGCAAGACGCGCAAGTGCAAGCGTAACCTTCGCGCAGGCGGACTGGTTGCGGCTGCTGACCAGAAGAATATTGCCAAGCTTATTCCGTATATGTAACAAATATAGGTGATGGGTAATAGGTTATAGGTGATAGTAATCCCATGACCCATAACCTATTACCTATCGCCTGATTTTAAGTCGTGAACCGTGAGGAAACCGTCTCCCCTTACGGATCCGGCGAAATACACAACAAAGGAGTAGTTCATGCCAAGAGTCAAACGAGGATTTAAAGCGAGACAGAGAAGAAACAAGGTGCTGAAGCTGGCCAAGGGTTACCGTGGAGCAAGGAGTAAACTTTTCAGAAGCGCCACCGAGGCAGTGGATCGCGCCCTGAATTATGCTTTTCGTGACCGTCGTGTTAAAAAGCGCGATTTTCGTGCTCTCTGGATCGTCCGTATCAATGCAGCAGCACGTATTAATGGGATCACTTACAGCAGGCTTATCCATGGCCTGAAACTGGCCAAGGTCGAGATCGATCGCAAGGTAATGGCCGATCTGGCCGTATCGGATCCATCAGGGTTCGCCCAGATTGCAGGTCTGGCTAAAGCAGGCGCATAAACCTACATCAATGCAGTTAAAAGAAATGGAATGTTATGCATTCCATTTCTTTTTTTTTAAGTAGGATGGCTTTTAACAGTACCTTCCTCAAGGATACCGTAATGAAAGATCAGTTGGAAAAACTACAGGAGCTTGCACTGTCGGAGCTTGCAGTCGTTGCTGGTGAAGAAGAGCTACAAGCGCTCAAGGTAAGATTTCTTGGCAAGAAGGGTGAGCTGACCGCAATAATGAAAGGTATCGGTTCACTGACTGCCGAGGAGAGGCCCGTTATCGGTCAGGTGGTAAACTCGGTACGTGACCGGATTGAAGCCGCTTTCGAAGAGCGCTCGATCTATCTCAAGGATACGCTCAGGAAAGAACGGCTTAGAAGCGAGAAGATAGATGTGACTCTTCCCGGGCGAAGGAGCCCGATAGGTACAAAGCATCCAGTGACACTTGTCATCGAGGAGATCTCGGATATCTTTGCCGGACTCGGATTCCTGGTCGCGGAAGGTCCGGAAATAGAGCTCGACTACTATAATTTTGAAGCCCTCAATTTTCCGAAGGACCATCCAGCACGGGACATGCAGGATACGTTCTTTGTGCAGGACAATCTTCTCCTGAGAACCCACACATCACCAGTCCAGATCCGGACGATGCTGAAGCAGAAGCCGCCGCTCAGGATCATCGCGCCGGGTACTGTCTACCGGTGTGATTATGATGCCACCCACTCGCCGATGTTTCATCAGATTGAAGGTCTTATGGTCGACAAGGGGGTGACCTTCGGGGACCTGAAGGGGATTCTCACCATCTTTACGAACCAGATGTTCGGCAGCGACATCGGCGTGAGGCTCAGACCGAGCTTTTTCCCTTTTACCGAACCAAGTGCCGAGGTGGATATTGCCTGTGTCATCTGCAGAGGGAAGGGGTGCAGGGTCTGCAAGAACTCCGGCTGGCTTGAAATACTCGGAGCAGGGATGGTCGATCCCGAAGTTTTCAAGCATGTCGATTATGATTCGGAAGAGATAAGCGGCTTTGCGTTCGGCATGGGGATAGAACGTGTCGCGATGCTGAAGTACGGGATAAATGATATGCGCCTTCTCTTTGAAAATGACGTCAGGTTCCTCTCTCAGTTTTAAAGTCAAACTTTAAATAATAAATATAACTACCCGGAAATAAACGATAATGAAAGTAACCTACAACTGGCTCAAGGAATTCGTTGATTTTGATCTTAATCCTGATGAACTTTCTCATCTGTTGACCATGCTTGGTCTGGAAGTGGATTCGATGGAGCAGACGGGTGAAGGCCTTGATGATGTCATTGTTGCGCTGGTTGAAGAGCGCGCACAGCACCCGAATGCAGACAAGCTCTCCCTTTGCAGGGTAAACAACGGGAAAGAGATCCTCAATGTTGTCTGTGGCGCACAGAACTTCAAATCCGGTGACAAGGTCGCACTTGCCCAGGTAGGTTCGACGCTGCCCGGTGACTTCAGGATCAAGAGATCCAGGATCAGGGGTGAAGAGTCTTGCGGAATGCTCTGCTCGGAAAAAGAGCTCGGACTAGCCGACGAATCAGCCGGTATCATGGTGCTCCCCGCTGACCTGCAGATCGGCACACCGCTGTTTGAAGCACTCGGGATCAAGGATACCGTCTTTGAGATAGGCCTGACGCCGAATCGTGCCGACTGCCTCAGTGTGATCGGTGTCGCCCGGGAGATTGCCGCCAAACTCGGGAAAAAACTTTCCTGTTCGCTTCCGGTAGTATCCGAGAACGGGCCGGATATTTCATTGACCGCCTCTGTGGAGATTCTCGATCCGGATCTCTGCCCTCGCTATACCGCCCGCTACATATCCGGCTGCACAATCGCCCCGTCTCCTCAATGGTTGGTGAACAGGCTGAAAGCGGTCGGTCAGCGCTCCATTAACAATGTGGTAGACATTACCAATTATGTCCTTATGGAGTACGGGCATCCTCTTCATGCATTCGATTTCAGGGAACTGTCCGGCGGAAAGATCATCGTGAAGAGAGCTTCTGAGGGTGAAATTTTCAAAACCCTTGACGGGCAGGAGAGAATGCTGAACGTTTCAGACCTTACCATCAGGGATGCGGAGCGTGCTGTTGCGCTGGCCGGAATAATGGGGGGAGAGAACTCCGAGATTGCCGATGATACCTCGAACATCCTCCTGGAGAGTGCCTACTTCAATCCGTCTGCTATCCGGCTTACCAGCAAAAAGCTCGGGCTCCACACAGAATCTTCACACCGTTTCGAGCGCGGAACCGATATAAATATCCTTCCGACCGCACTTGACAGGGCTGCCTCCCTTATTTCCGGGCTTGCCGGCGGGGTGATTGCAAAAGGGGTCATAGACGTTTTCCCTGTTCCACGCGCTGACAAAAGAATATCTGTCAGAGTCTCCCGGGTGAATAAGATCCTGGGCCTGACCCTTGATGAACCGACCATCGCCGGTATTTTCAGAAGTCTTGAATTCAGAGTCGAGACCGATGCCGAGGGGGTGTTGCAGGTAGAGATCCCTTCTTTCCGCGTTGATATCGAACGTGAGATAGATCTGGTCGAGGAGGTGGCACGGCTGTACGGCTTTGAGAATATACCGATGACCATGCCGACTGCCGAGGTATTCTCGGACCTCATCCCGCGTACACAGATTCTGGAGCGGCAGGTAAAGAACTTTCTTGCCGGAGAAGGCTTCAATGAGGTCATTAACTTCAGTTTTGCTTCTCATAATGATATCAGCAGACTGAATTTTCATGAATCAGACAGACGGAGCTCGGCAGTAGCTCTGCTCAACCCCCTTGTGGATGAGCATGCCGTGATGCGAACCACACTTCTTCCGGCACTCCTTCAGACAACTTCGAGAAATTTCAGCCTGCGTAACTCCAATCTGAGACTCTTCGAAATGCGAAGAGTCTATCTTGCAAAACCTGGTTCCGAGCTTCCTGATGAGCCACTGCACGTAGCGGGCATCATGACCGGTCTCAGGAGTCCTGAAGGGTGGAACCAGTCCAAAGAGCTGATCGATTTTTACGACATAAAGGGGTTGATTGAGTCGATAAGGACTCAGTTCAAGCTGCCTGAGCTTACCTTTGTCCAGGGAGGTGTCGAACCGTTTTACCACCCGGGCAAGTCTGCGGCGATACTCTGCCTGGATAATCTGCTCGGGACATTGGGTGAGATCCATCCGGATGTGCAGGAGGCATTTGAGATCGATAAGCCGGTATTTTACTTTGAACTTGATTTTGCGAAACTTGTCTCGCTCAGCGCCGAAGTCCTTCCGATCATAACACCGTCGAGATTCCCTGATACGTACCGGGATATTGCCATGCTGATTGATATGGAGACACCTTCGTCTGCAGTGGTCAATTGTATCAAAAGCGTCAAGAGCGATAAAACCAGAACAGTCGAGATCTTCGATCTTTACACGGGTGACAAGATCCCGTCAGGGCAGAAGAGCCTCGCGGTAAGGGTACGTTACGGCTCTTTTGAGAGAACACTTACCGATGAAGAGGTCGGAAAAGTTCATCAGAAAATTGTCAACACACTGATTACCGAGCTGAATATAACCATCCGCTAGGAGTCTGTCGGACTTAGGAAATCGAAGCGAAAATTCAGCTGGACGAGATCAGATTTTGCCGATTTTGAAGGTTAATAGTTGTTCTATTGACCGAGAAAGCGGTGAA
>VFJK01000127.1 GCA_009886125.1 Geobacter sp.
CGATCCAGGCTACCGGATCGTGAAGGCTGCGACTGAACAGAGAATACGGGTAATCCCCATACCAGGCGCATCCGCTCTTGCTACGGCACTCTCGGCTTCAGGCCTCCCGAGCGACCGCTTTGTCTTTGAAGGTTTCCTCCCGGCAAAATCCGGCAAACGAAAGAACAGACTCTCCGAGCTGAAAAGCGATCAGCGCATCATCGTCTTTTATGAGGCTCCGCATCGGCTTGTTTCGACGCTCGATGACCTGTCAGAGGTCATGGGTGAAAGATCGGCCGTCATTGCCCGCGAGTTGACAAAGATTCATGAGGAGTTCAGAAACGGTTCGTTGATAGAACTTGCAGAACATTACCGGAGTAACCCGCCGAAAGGAGAGATCGTCATCCTTCTCCACCCGAGAGGAGAAGAAGAGTCGGTTCCGGAAGCAGATATCGAATCGCTGCTCAGAAGGTATCTCTTCGATGAAAAGCTCTCTGTGAAGGATGCGGCCTCCCGCACAGCTCTTCAGACCGGCCGCACAAAAAGCGATCTCTACGCTCAGGCGCTGGCATTGAAAGCCGACAAGACCCGTTGAAAGAACCCTTCCACCCTTCTAAGGTTCAGTGCCCCCGCCATTAGATATTCCGCACCATCCTGGAAATTCAGACTGATTGTTTGCGGTGGATATATTGATCAGCTGCCTGCGCCAATAGACCGGAACGGGTCATGTGATACTGCTCGGCGTAGCGATCTACCTCATTCAGCAAATTCTCCGGCATAGTGATATTGACCCGTTTTGCCTTAACCTTGAGTCTGGCAAGATCAATATCTACCAGGAGCCATACCCCTCCTTGATATTCGGGGTTTTCAGCCAACAGTTCCAATGATGTCGGCGCCGGCACGGGTATATCTTCGCCCTCAAAATAGACTTCTGCGGCCTCCTGGATCATGTGGGGTAAATCCTCCCAATCATCGGCGGCAGAAAAGCAGCCGGGAAAGTCGGGAATCGTTACGCCATGAGCGTGTTTGTCGTCTCCAAGGTGAACATATGCAGGATATAACATTTTATCTCCATTCCCAACCTGCTTGCCGGTAAATATTCCGCAAGGTTCCGGTTGGCATGTCTTTACGTGGATGTGGCACTACCACATGGCCAGCTTTTGACGGGTGTTTGTACTTCTGGTGGTCGCCTTTGCCACCCGCGCAAAACCAGCCATCGTTTTCCAGTCGCTTGATGATTTCCTTGCTGGTCATAAGTAACTCTATACACACCAATACACATCGTGTCAAAGAAAAAGGGGAAAATAGATAGGACTTTATAACAGCGGGCTAATGTGATAAACAGGGGTTGGATTTTCAAGCCTCTGTTTTTTTAGGCAGTAACAAGTTATTTGGGGAGTGTCCCTAGTTCCCTCCGGATAGTTAATGGTTTGGCGGATTAATAAGGTTCTCGTTGCGTCGTTGCGTCGTCGCGTGAACAATTGATTGTAATGGTTTTAATGATTTCGCGGTATTGCCCGGAAGGCGCGGGTTGATCTTGAGGAGAAGACCGACACAAGCGTGGTGACCGGAGAGAATTTTCTGCCGCCGGGGAAGAGCAGAAAAAGTTGGGAAAGTGAGCCTTGAGAAAGTCTGTAAGTCAAGCCTGACCCTGAAATCTAAATCACCCGCTCATACAACTCGATATGCCTCAGAGCCTCCACTTCAGGCGAACAGTTCTCCAGGACATACTTCAACCCGGCTTCGCCCAGCTTTTTCCGTAACGAGCCGTCCAGAATCAGCCTTTCAGCCTTCTCCGTGAAATCCGCTTCTCCTGAGTAAAGTAGCCCGGTAACCCCGTCTTCCAGAAACGAGCGGTTCCCCTCGACTGCTGAAGCCAGGACCGGCCTTTTGTGAGCCATAGCTTCCACAAGACTGTTTGCCATGCCCCCCTCGGATAACGATGTGTTCAGGACGACAGCTGCTGAAGAGTAGAGCTGCGGCATTTCAGAATGAGGTATCTCTCCGATCCAGGAGGAAAAGGGATTTGCAGTGACCGCAGCAAGAACCGTTTTTGAATAATCCTGATCAAGAAGAGGTCCGGCAATAACAAGCCTGACCTGCGGGTACTTGCTATGCAGAGCGGCGAGCGGACGGAACGGAAAGAGGATGTTCTTTACCGGCCGTATCCCGGCAGGGAGGAAAAAGATAAACTGAGTCTCACCGGTCTTCTTATCTATCAGAGTTTCATGCAGCTCGACCCCTTGAGGGATGACGCTGATCTTATCCAGCGATGAGTGGAATAACTCCGAAAGCCTTTCTCCGATAGCACCCTGGAAGGTTACGATTCCAGCAGCTTTCTCAAGAACAGCCGGTTCATTGATCCGGCACGGGTTCTCACCAACGGAGTAAAGGTCGGTGCCGGTGATCGTAATGACAAGAGGGAGTCGTAACTCCGCTGCAAGAGTTGCGGCGATCGGGCCGCACCTGACTGCATTGAACGCATGGATAAGGTCCGGCGAGAAACGTCCAAGCTCCCCGGTAAAGCCGGGCTCAGTGGATTCGTCGAGAGAAAACAGTCTGACAGAGATCCCTGCTGATGAAAGATACTGCGCTATCCGTCGAACGGTAACGGCATTACCCGAGGTGTTCTGTTGATAATGTGGGGTTATGATCGCGACCTTCACAGCTGCTCCCGTTTCATTTTTTTTGCTTCAGACAGCCGGACTTGCAGGCAGAAGCCACTCATGCTAATTTATGATATTACAGATAAGGATACCAGATGAAACTCACCATTCTCGGTAGCGGCACATCCACCGGCGTCCCGATGGTCGGCTGCAGATGCGCTGTCTGCTCCTCGGACGACCCCAAAGACAAACGGACCAGGGCCTCTGTTCTCGTTGAAAATGATGGCCGCTATATACTTGTCGACACCTCCACTGATCTCCGTGCCCAGGCTCTTCGAGAGAGCATTCCGGGAATCGATGCTGTCCTCTTCACGCACGCACACGCAGACCATATCCACGGGATCGACGATCTTCGGGGATTTCACTTTCTCTCAAAGAGGGTCATTCCCTGCTATGCGTCGAAAGAGACGCTTGCAGAGATCGACAGCAAATTTTCCTACATCTTTACCGGCAAGTCACACTACGGCTACCATCAACTCCTGGAACCTCATGCAGTTGACACCTCATTCGAGCTGTTCGGAATCTGTGTGACCCCGATCCCGCTGCTGCACGGAGGTATGCAGGCCACCGGGTTTCGTTTCGGGAACTTTGCGTATCTTACCGACTGCAGCAGCATCCCGGATGATTCGATGGCCCTATTGGGAAACCTTGATATACTGGTCATAGATGCACTCAGGCACACGCCGCATCCGCATCACTTCAACATCGAAGGAGCAGTAGAGGTTTCAGGCGTGATCGGAGCGAAACAGACCTTTTTCACTCATCTGACGCACGAGATCCCCCAATCGGAAGAGTCGACACTGCCTGCGACAGTTTTCTTTGCGTACGACGGGCTCACGCTTGAACTCTGATCAGATTGCACTATTCGGTTGCTGATTACTGAAATTTACGGTATTTTCCTACTACTTTTTGCATGAAAAGCGGGGCTATGTATAAAGATATCCGTCTCCACGGATCACTGGAAAACCGGATCGAGTATTACGCCATTGCTGCCGGCGTTGATGCGCACAAACGCTATTTCTTCAATGTCGATCAAAGCAGCGAGAATGAACTCCGTTTTTTCTCTGCCAGTAATGAATTCGTCATTGGCACGAGCGGGATCAAGCACCGGGGGAACGGCGGATCATTCTGCGAGTATATGTTCGGCGTGGACCAGCCTCTTACCGACATGGCGAAAGGGGATGTGATAAACCGGCTTGTGATGTATGGCACTCACATCGACCAGAAATCCGGATCACTGAAATTTTCAGACCGGACAGACGGCACACTCACCTACGACAAGATCTTCTTCGACGGCAATGCGGTAACGAACTACTTCTTCTTCATCCATAAAGAGAGCTTCGGATCATCGATCAAGGATCAGCAGGAGCTGATCCTGAGACGGCTCGGGAAGTCACTGAAGAGATCTGTTTTTATCGGCAATGGAGATGATAACCGGATAATCAACGACCTGATCTCTAATTTTGCAGCTGAGGGGATCCATCTTTTCCTGTTCAAACTGGTAAACGCCCGGCATGAAGAGTACCGGGATGCCTTCCGCGACCTTTATCTGAGTAACAAGCGAATAGCTGACGAAGAGTTTGCCCGTATTACCGACCTTGCCAACAAGAACGGGATCGATCGTTATCAGCAGGAGCGGATGAGGATCGATGTCATGTACAAACATCCGGACAACCGCCGGATCGTTGATGAATACCGGAACATCCTCTGCTCATGCAATCTTAAAGGTGAGATCAACCGTCTTGAGAATGCCCGTCTTACCCGCCTGAAAACCCTTTCAGTAAGGAACAAGATCCCCGGAGCACTTTTCTACACGCTTGACGAACTCCTCCGCAAGGACCGCAAACTGGTCGAGCTTGAAGAGAGCGACTATATTTCTGAAACGCGGCAGATCCTTGAAGGACTGTTTTTCGGAGAGCGGCAGATCGAAAGCCGGGTCGACCGCGAAGACATGCTGAAACTCCTCAATGCGAAGAAAAAAGCTGCTGAACATCGCAACCACAGTTTTGAAGAGATCCTGCTCGATGCAAGCAAAGCCTGTGACGAGAATATCCGTGACGGGGCCGACATCTCCCTGCTCGACGAATTCTCCTACATAATCACCTATCTTGACCGGCACGACACTACCTCGCAGATCATCAACCAGCTTGCATTCATGGAGAACGTCCGGATAAGCGAAGAGATGCTGAGAAGCATCCAGGGGAACAAGAGCGAGTTCGACGCCCTGAAACCGGAGCTGTTCAACACTCTCTTCATAGAGGGAGTATTGGAGAACAAATATCTTGGCAACTATGGGAGAAGAAAGCTTATAACCCTTGTCAAAGGGATGGAGGATATCGAGGCCGGAACCTTTGTCGCTGAGGAGGTCCTCGATCAAATGAGAGCTATCGACCGGGAAGAGCAGCTGTTCCTTCTGCTTCTGCGCCACGTGCGGGAGCGGATCAGGAATTTCTACTCCAAATTCAGCACCAAAACCGATCAGCAGACGCTGAAACAGGAAGTCACCGAAGAGCTCATCTCCAAGAAGCTTATCAAAGGCGAAATCAATAACGACCTGTTCAACGAGACCGTCCTGACCATACAGAAAGAAGCTATCTATCTCCACAATCTGCTTCCGCAGATCATCCAGGAGAAAAATATCCTGCTTCGTGAAGACTTCCTTGACAATTCCGGCCTCGACCGTTTCTACGTCGAAGAGCTTGAACTCGAGTATTTCGAGCTTAACGGCCTCCCTCTTGAAGACCTTTACCAGATCCGCAAAGGCCTGAACTGACCGATTCAGGATCAGAACGTCATTTCCCATTATTCTCCCTTTCGTACTCCTGACAATCTCTGCTTGACAACCATTTCTACCAAATCTACACTCAGAGAGTATTAATTCAACA
This sequence comes from Geobacter sp., assembly GCA_009886125.1. Classification (GTDB taxonomy): domain Bacteria; phylum Desulfobacterota; class Desulfuromonadia; order Geobacterales; family DSM-12255; genus VEOV01. Next base: position 5,531 of record VFJK01000127.1, read on the forward strand.
CTATCTGGAGTCTCCAATGCATAGACTTGCATCACTACCCGGCTTACGCGATAAAATCCGGGATTTCGGCAAGGAGAATCTGGACGAGATGCTTCATGCCCTGGCTTCAGGGATAATGGAAGCACTGCCGGGATGCTCGGTCAGGATATATCTTGAAGACCTCACGAAAGGGGCCCTCTCGTGCGTATATGCAAGCGGTCCCACTGCTGCGGCTATCAGGGAGATCACCTTCCCCATAATCGCTTCCGATATCCTCGTATCGAATGCCTTTGTTTCTCAGCAGACATCCGAAATCCGTTCAACCGGCAGGCTTGAAAGCATAGATCGTGACTTTACGGAAAAGTTCGGGATCGTCTCAACCACCATGCTGCCGATCACCAGCTACGGGAAATCACTGGGGGTGCTCTGCTGCGACCGGAACAGCCCGGGCGAGATCTTCACCGGCAAGTCGAAATCGGCTATCAGTCAGCTGCTTGTCGATGTAGCCGACCGGCTTGACCAGGCGCGCAAGTACCATCAGCAGCTCCTGCTGGCACGACGGGTGGATGAGTACAAAAAACGGGAGGCTGCCGGCTTCATGGTCCGCTCTGCAGTGCAACTGATTGACAAGCTTTCCCTCGCCTCAGTTCTGGTCCCCTCGGGAGACGGCAGCCTTGAGGTCCTGGCAAGCCACTCTGAAGACCCTGGAATGAAAGCTGAGTATGACTCACTCGGGGCAATCGGCCTTGAGAAAGGGAAATCCCTTATCTCCCGTTTTGTAGATGATCATGCAGTCATCACCGATGACAAACTCCTGCACCCGCTCTCATTCCTCGATCTCACAAAACAGTCACTCCAGAAGAGCGCCCTGACCGAGAAATTGTCACTCAGATCGCTGTATGTCGTCCCCCGCTATGAGCCGGAAAGCCGCAGGATCATCTGCCTGGTCAACTATTTTACCCATGAGATCTACCGTTTTTCCGATTTTGAGATGGGGCTTCTCCAGACTCATGCCGAGATGGTCGAACGGGTTATCGAGGAGATCGGCGGTGAGCATCTCGAAGTAAGGGTTCTTTCCGAGATATCGGATATGCTCCAGGAGCGTTCCGAAAAGGTCAACCCGTTCCTGGCAAAAGTCCTTTCAAAGGCAACCGAACTGATCGGTGCAGATACCGGCAGCATCGCGATCGTCGAAGAGCGGGAAGACGGGAAATGGCTGGTCGTGGAAGATGATGCCGGAACGATTGTCGGGGCAAAACACAAGGAGTGGCTGAAAAAACATATCCCTCCGTTCAGGGTCGGGGGATACGAACTTGCAGCCGAGGAGAGAAGCCTTACCGGTTATGTCGCCTGGGCAAAAGAGCCGAAGATCATCGGCAGCATCGTGCATGAGCAGGGTGGAGGGGGGTTTCATCGCTCGATGCATGAAGAGATCAGGAGTGAGATCGCCGTCCCGGTGATATGTGATGATGAGGTCATAGCAGTCATCTGCCTGAACTCCCTGAAGCATTCATACTTCACTGAAGAGCATAAGCGGATCCTGCAGATCATCGAGCGGCTTACCTCGCGGCACCTTTCCGATCTCCAGCGGATCGAACGTCTCCAGAATGAAGTGACCAAGCTGAACTCGGATGTCGCTTACAAGGACCCGAGGATATCATCATACAAACTCGGCAACATCATCGGCAACAGCAGCAAGGCACGTGAGATTGTCGACTTCATAAACACCGTGTCAGTGCCGTTATTCAACAGGATAAACCTCTGGAGCAAGAATGTACTCCAGGAGGCGACGATTGGGCTCCCTTCCATACTCGTACTCGGCCAGACCGGCTCAGGGAAGGAGTTCTTTTTCAACAACCTCTACAACAAGCTCAACAGCCTCTACCGGGAGAAAGAAAACCCGGCAGGGGAACTCCCGGTCAAGAAGACTAATATCGCTGCCTACAGCGGAGAGTTGACCTATTCAGAGCTGTTCGGCCATAAAAAGGGTGCGTTTACCGGAGCGTACAATGATCGAAAAGGAATCCTGGAAGAGGCCGGCGGCGGCATAGTCTTCCTTGACGAGATCGGAGATGCAGACCCGAAGACACAGGTGCAGCTGCTCCGATTTCTGGATAACGGCGGGTTCGTCCGTCTGGGTGACAATCAGCAGCGATACAGCCGGGTACTGCTGATAGCTGCTACAAACAAGGATCTGGCTGAGGAGATCAGAAAGGGGAACTTCCGTGAAGACCTGTATCACCGGCTTTCCGAGCTCTCGGTTACGGTTCCGTCACTGAATGAACGGCGCGAGGATATCCCGGACCTTTCGACCCACTTCCTTGGCAAGCTGTATCGTACCTACAAAGATGAAGATGAGCGGAGAGATGCTGCGCCGACCCTTTCGGAAGAGGCGACGCGCGTACTGGTGAATCACCAGTACAAAGGCAATATCAGGGAGCTAAGAAGCCTGCTCCTCCGCGCCATGTTTTTCAGGACCGGAAACACGATCAATGCCAGCGAGGTAAGAAGGGCGATAAGGGACGGCATATGGGAGACCCCGTCGACCTCGGTCACCGACCTGAGCGACAAACTCGCGGAGCAGATCCTGGCAAGCATATCTGAAGGGAAAGACTTCTGGAGTGCTGTCTATGAACCGTATACCGGCAACCACATCTCCCGTGAAGTCGTCCATCTGGTGATCGACAAGACAAAGGAGCGGGCCGGCAGGAGCATGCCGCGTATCGCCCAGTACCTGCGCGCGGTCAATGCCGAACAGATGGATACCAATGAGGAGAAACTCAGATTTTATCGTTTCAAGAACTTCCTTTACAAGACCGTCAAGATTGCCTAGTTTAAGAGGATCAGAGTGCGGGAGAGAGCAATGCAGAACATATCCGAGATGCACGAAAAATGCAGGCAGTGCAGTTTTGATTACGCGAGAATAGACACTGAACGATGGAACAACAACAGCATACGGCGGGCGATGTGCCCGGTCTGCGGCTGGACTATGTTCGAAGAGCACAACTGGGACGATAGCTCTCCGAGACTTTTGAAAAAAGGTGAGAGCCGCGGCTATGGAGCGTACCGGCTTGTACCGCCGGGCGGCTATTCAGGTTATAATGCGTTCCATGCCGAACCTGCTGAAGAAGTCGTGAGTCATCTTAAAGAACTGCTGAATGTAAAAGGGTGGAAAGGATATCTTACGCTGTGGGAGGAACAGGCCAGACGGCCGAGACTGATTGCAGGAAGCCCGCTGCAGCGATATGAATCTGCTCTTGAGGAGTCCTGATTATCTGCTGTTTTTTACAGAAAGCGAGGGAGCAACGGTAGCATCATCTTTTATCAGATAGGTATTCGAGACCCTTCCGGACCAGACCCCGACCAGCTTCTCATCTTCAAGCATCTCATTGTACGTCGCCCGAAGGATGTCGCTGAATATCCCCGAAAGGTTCTCAGCGGTCACTGTCTTGCCGCTTCCTCTCACAATCCCTGAAGAATGACCATCCCAGAGTATCTTGTCACTGTCGTCACACAGGAAAAAATGAAAGCCCACCTTTGCCTGATACCCATCGGAATCATCGAAAGCAAACTGGGTTATCTCCCCCTTGAGCGTAAGCGGACCATCCGGAGAACTCTTCCCGCCCCACTCCCGGTAGACCTTTCTGAACACTTCCGACGCATACACAGAGATAGCACTGCTTGACTCAAGCATCTGAACGCCGTTTGCGCTTTTGATGCTCCCGAGCAACGTCTCGCCAACCGATCGTTTGTCAGTAAAGGGCTGGATCTTCACCCCTCTGAAGTTATTTACGACTGATAAAAGATGAAGTGCCGGTGTTGCTGTGGTGGTTGGTTCGAAACGAAGGTCTATCGGCTGATTCTCTGCATATACATCAACAGAGAACAGGCAGACAAGAGCCAGAAAACAGAAAAATCTCTTCATGAAGCCTCCGCTTTCAGCAGATAAAACGTGCACTATGTATAATCCAGATTCAGATAACTTGTCAATTAATCTATGGAAAATCTTGTAAAAACAATTTTGGCTTCTGTTAACCCGCTGTCTGGTATAGTATCTTTCCCATGAAATTAATAAGTTTGCTAAATACCGCATTCCTCCTTTTCACGCTCTCTGTCTACTCCGTCGACGCAGCGGCACCTTCGATAAGTTCTGCGACAGGCGATACCGGCTACCATGACCTCAAGGAGTCGATCAAGGACAAATACAGCAGCTACCTTCCTGCTGCATGGGGCGAGTCGGTACCAGGGGTAAAGACGAAAATCAGAAACGGCGGGAAGGTGATCGCCCTGACACTGGACGCCTGCGGAAGTCAGCACGGGATGAAGTTTGATGCGGCTCTGATCGATTTTCTGGAAAAAGAGAAGGTAGCCGCTACCCTGTTCATAAACGGCAGATGGATTGAGCCGAACCGGAAGGAGTTCGACCGGATTGCCGGCAATCCGCTTTTTGAGATCGGGAATCACGGCTTGACGCATAAGCCCGCGTCAGTAAACGGCAGGTCTGCCTACGGGATACAGGGGACAAAAAATATTTCCGAAATCGTGGATGAGATCGAACTGAATGCTTTAAAGATCAATGAGTTGACCGGAAAACGCCCGAAATACTTCCGGTCCGGCACCGCTTATTATGATGAAGTAGCTGTCAAAATCGCCGGAGAACTCGGAGAGCAGGTGGCAGGATTCTCTCTGCTGGGAGATGCCGGCGCGACATACAACCGTCAGCAGGTGAAGAGTGCCCTCCTCTCTGCAAAGCCCGGCGACATAGTCATCCTCCACTTCAACCACCCGGAGAGCGGCACTGCAGGCGGGGTTATGGATGCAGTCCCTGAGCTGAAAAGGCGGGGCTACAGATTTGTCAGGCTCTCGGATGTAGAGCTGGAATAATCCTGATCCGGCACGATGAGGGCCTGAGCGGACGAAATGCCGGGGCTGATCGCTGCCGATATGTTGCAGTCAGGATTAACGGTGACCCCTGCCGAAAACGGGGCATAAAGTTGAGCCCAAAGCAGAGGCATGAGGTAGCGAAGGCTCTCATCGTTCCGGAGTACAGACGTTTTACTTCAACTCCCACATCGTCAACTCAGCCACTGTATGCTGGTACTTGCGGCGTGTCTCGCGAATCACGAACGGTACATCCTTTGGCTCGCCAACCATCCTGAAGCGCGGCGACAGAACCTCCTTCAGCCCATCCAGGGTCCAGACCGGCTCGCCGGCCTCGCGGTACCCGCCGAGCCACTCCTCTTTTTTCGTAAACTCTTCTGACCAGCTGTAGGGTGAAGCAAGTACCAGTAACCCGCCCGGATTCATCCGCTCGTGTATCGTGGCAAGAAAACGTCGCGGCGAGTAGAGCCGGTCGATCAGGTTGCCTGCCAGCACCAGATCGTATCCGGTGAACTTTTCCGGAAGATTGCAGGCATCGGCCTGAAAAAACTGTACACGTTCCCTGACCCCCTCCAAACCCAGCTCTGCCAGTCCGGTCTCGTGGAACGAGAGGACCGCCCCCTCCTCAGGAACAGCATAACGGAGATACCCCTCTTCCTGCATACGGGCCGCCAGTCTGAAAAAGCGGGTCGAAAAATCCAGCCCGGTCACTGTTTCGAAGCCGCCTCGTGCCAGTTCGAAAGAAGCTCTTCCGACCGCGCACCCAAGGTCGAGTGCCGCTCCTTTCTGCCGACCCTCCATGGCAGCAAGCGCTGTTTCGGCACAGGTCACGGCGAAATTCGGCACGCCGAAGTGCCCGGGACCGTAGTGGGCATCGCAGTACTGGGCTGCCAGAGCATCGCTCTCGTACCGGTCATCGTGGATCTCCACCGGTGCGCTGCTCTCCAGATAGCGAAACCCGGCATGCTGGTAAAAATGGCGCCGGAACGCATACCGCGAATCCCGCGTCGCTTCATTGCCGGTGGATATCCAGGAGCCCCCTTTTATCAGATTGTGCCGCGTGTCGAAGGTAGGCGTAGAAAAATCGTCATACCAGGGGTGGATCTCGAAGCCGTGGAACGGGTAGATCGGTGTTTCGGTCCACTGCCAGACATTCCCCAGGATATCGTAGAACGCGCCGGTGCTGAACCGGTCGACCGGACAGGGGGAGTTCCAGGACTCCAGGTTGATGTTGCCCGGAGCCTTGTCCCAATACGGCTGGTCCGTGATGTCACACAGATCACGCAACCGGTTCCACTCGTCCTCGGTCGGGAGGCGGATCGCCGTTCCGGTCCCGGCGGATTTCCAGTTGCAGAATGCCTTGGCCTCAAGCTGATTCACCTCGACCGGCCAGTTCCAGGGCATGTCGATCTCCGCAGCCATGGTACGCACTCTCCAACCGTCTCCGCCCCTGATCCAGAACAGGGGATGCCCGGCTTGTCTGAATTCGCGCCAGCTCCACCCCTCCTCGCTCCACCACCTTCGGTCACCATATCCGCCAGCCTCGACAAAACCGAGGAACTCACGGTTCGACGTCAGGTAGCGTGCCGCCTTGAAACCTTCGACAATCGCCTCATGGGAGCCGTACTCGTTGTCCCAGCCATAAAGCGGGTGGTCCTTCGACTTGCCGAGAACGACCGTGCCGCCTGAAACCGGCAGCAGTAGATTCTCCGGCGCTTCACCTGTTTCCGGGCAGATGCCCCAGAACGGGAGCTGCACGACCTGATCGATCGGCAGCTGCCGGATCAGTACGGATGAAGTCTCCAGGTGGATACGCTCGTGCTCGATCCCCATCAGTATCGCCCACCACGGTGATTCCCCGGTGATCGGCAGCGTCAGGGGCAGGGTGCGGATGAGACCATCCATCAGTTCGCGCACCCGGTACCGGTACTCCTTCACCTGAAGCCGGGTCGGCCAGTCGTAGTGCCGCTCATCCAGGTCATCCCAGGACATCTCGTCCACGCCGACAGCGAACATGGATTCGTATTGAGGATTGATCCGTGTGTCGATAATCCGCGCAATGGTCAATTTGTTGATGAAGAACGTGGCGGTATGGCCGAAGTAGAAGATCAGCGGATGACGCAGCCGGTCGGCGCGAAGGTAGAAGGTATCGTCGTATTTGAGTGTTTCGTAGAGCTTTTCGTCGATATCAAAGGTGGCATGGAAATACTCAAGGATCTCGGCCCGCTTCTGCTCCGGATCGCC
>VFJK01000175.1 GCA_009886125.1 Geobacter sp.
CGCTATCGGCAACATGGCTTCGGCGCGCCAATACCACATCACGCTGATGCTCCCCAGCGGCCAGGTGCTCCTCAGCGGTGGCGATTCCAGCGGTGGCACCCTGGCCACCTCGGAACTGTACAACCCGGCCAGTGCGACCTTCACCGCCACAGCCAGTTTGAATGGTGCGCGCTATAACTATACGGCGACGGTACTCCCCAACGGCAAGGTCCTCATCGCCGGCGGACACGGCGCCAGCGGCGCATTAAACACTGCGGAAGTGTATGACCCGACCAGCGGCACCTTTACCTCCACCGACAATACCATGAGTTCGACGCGTGAGTTTCACACCGCGACGCTGCTCCCCAATGGCAAAGTGCTTATCGGCGGCGGGGCGTTCAGTGGCACTCTCAACAAATCGGAACTCTTTGACCCGAGTGCAGGCACTAACGGCACCTTCAGCATTATCAACAATACCATGACCACAATTCGCAGCAGGCATACGGCAACATTGCTCAGTGACGGCAAAGTACTCCTGGCCGGAGGGTATGATGACAGTGCCTATCTGGCCACTGCGGAACTGTATGATCCGGTCGCGAACACCTTTACCGCCTCCAGCAACAGTATGACGGTGAAGCGTAATCACCATAGCGCGACGCTGCTCCCCAACGGCAAGGTGCTCATTGCCGGCGGGTGGAATTCGACGGTCGGATTTCTGGCCAGCGCGGAACTTTACAATCCTTCCACTGGCACCTTCACCGCCAGCAGCGGCAACCTGATCGCAGCCCGTGAGAGCCACACCGCAACCCTTCTTACCAACGGCAAGGTACTCATTTCCGGTGGGTGGAACGGGTCGGCAAATATCGACAGTGCCGTACTGTACGACCCGGCCACCGATCTTTTCACGTCCACCAACAGCACCATGACCACCAAGCGTGCGTATCACACCGCAACGATGCTCCCCAACGGCCAGGTGCTGACAGTAGGCGGGTATTCGGGTGGCACGTCAAGCTATCTTACCAGCGCGGAACTGTATGATCCTCCCACCAATACCTACGTCGCCACGGTCAGCATGGCCACGGCGCGTAAATTTCATACTGCTACGCTGCTCCCGAACGGCAAGGTTCTCATCGCCGCGGGGCAAAACAGCGGGGGCACCCTGCCCAATGCTGAACTGTATGACCTGGGGGTGGGTTTCACTAATGCCGTTCGCCCGGTTATCAGCAGTATAGCTACGGTAACCGAACTGGTACTGGGCGGCAGCGGCTTTACCGGTCTGTCCGAAGGGTCAACCGGCTCTTCCAATAGTTCTGCCACCAACTACCCACTGGTGCAGTTGCGACATGTGGATAACGAACAGACCGGCTTCATCAGCACTGACCCGGGCTTCGATTGGTCGGCAACTGTCGTTGCCACAAGTAACACCGCTCTGGCCGGCTGGCCCAACGGTTATTATCAGGCCACGGTCTATGCCAATGGGATTCCCAGCCTGGCTGCAGCGGTCATGTTGGCTACTCCCGATGCTCCGACCAGTGGCAGCGGCACGAACGGCGAAAATGCCCATACCGCAATCAGTTTTACCGCGCCAAGCTATTCCGGCAGCAGTGCCATAACCGGGTATACTGCCACCTGCAACCCCGGCTCCTTCAGCAACAGCGGCGGCAGCAGCCCAATCACCATATCCGACCTGACCAACGGCACCACCTACAGCTGTAGCGTGACAGCCAGCAACTGGTTCGGCACCAGTCCGGCGTCAACAGCCTTTACTGCCACACCACAGAAGAGCAGCCAGACCATAACCTTTAACTCACCTGGGGTGCCGGATTTCGGGACGACGCCGTCACTGGCTGGTTATGCCATTGCCACCTCTGCGCTGCCGGTAACCTTCAGTTCCCTGACTCCTGCAATATGCACGGTCACCAGTGACGGGCTCCTGGCATTCGTAACTGCCAGCACCTGTACCATTTATGCAGATCAGGTCGGGGACGCCTTTTTCACTCCGTCGCCGCAGGCTCACAGTGACATAACGGTTAACGCCGTAATCGCCGATGCACCGACCAACATCGCGGCAACCGGCGGCAACGCCCAGGCAACGGTAAATTTCTCAGCTCCCGGCTCAAGCGGCGGCAGCGCCATCACCGGTTACACCGTCATCTCCAGCCTGGCCGAGGGGGTAGACAGCAACGCAGGGTCGGCAGCACTTTCCCATGTCATTACCGGCCTGACCAACGGCACCACCTACACCTTTACCGTGACGGCGACCAACAGCGCCGGCGCTGGCCCGGCTTCAGGCAACTCCGGCCCGGTAACGCCGCAAGGACCGCAGACCATCACCTTTAACCAGCCGGCGGCGCAGAGTTTTGGGACCACGCCGACGCTTGCTGCCAGTGCATCGTCTGGTCTGACAGTATCCTTTAGCTCAGCGACCACCAGTGTCTGCAACATTACTGCGGACGGAATCCTGACGTTCTCAACCGCTGGTAGCTGTACCATTTACTCTGACCAGACCGGCAGCGCAGGATACTTTGCGGCACCGCAGGAGAGCAGATCCTTCAACGTTGCCGCCATTGTCCCGGACTCTCCGACCAACGGCAGCGCAACGGCCGGTGATCACCAGGCGACGATAACCTTCTCAGCCCCTGGCTCCAACGGCGGCAGTGCCATTACCGGTTACACTGTTACCTCCAGTCCGGCAGATGGCACAGACAGCAATGCCGGATCAACTGCTCTTTCCCACATTGTGACCGGCCTGGTCAACGGCACTCCCTATACCTTCACCGTGACGGCCGCCAACATCGCCGGCAGCGGTGCGGCTTCAGACAGTATCGGCCCGGTAACCCCCCAGGCCGGCCAGACCATTACCTTTGCCCAGCCGACGGCGCAGACTTACGGCACCACGCCGACCCTGACAGCTACCGCTTCGTCAGGATTGACGGTATACTTCAGTTCCGCAACCACCAATGTCTGTGACATCTCCAGCGGTGTGCTGAGTTTTTCAGCTGTCGGCAGCTGTACCATCTATGCTGATCAGGGCGGCAACGCTGCATACAGCCCAGCACCACAGGAGAGCAGGACCTTTGCTGTCAATGCTGCAGTTCCGGGGGCGCCGACCATCGGTGCTGCCACCGCCGGCACCGGCCAGGCTACGGTCACTTTCACTGACCCGTTTTTTGATGGCGGCAGCGTCATAACCGGTTACACCGTCATCTCCAATCCGGCCGGCGGCACAGACAGCAATGCCGGCTCGACGGGACTTTCCCATGTGGTGACCGGTCTGGCCAACGGCAACGTCTATACCTTCACGGTCAAGGCGAGCAACAGCGCCGGTAGCGGTGATGCCTCACAGGTATCCAACAGCATAACTCCGCTGGCCAACGGGCAAACTATTACCTTCACGCCACCGGCACAACTGAACTTCGGAACCCCGACGACACTGACAGCAACTTCCACTTCCGGCCTGACAGTTGCCTTCGCTTCCACGACTCCTGCAGTCTGTACCATTACCAGCGGCGGTGTCCTCAGCTTTGTCTCTGTCGGATCCTGCGGCATAACGGCGACCCAGGCAGGCAATAGCAATTACAGTGCTGCGACGCCGGTAAGCGGCACCATAACGATCAACGCGGTTGCTCCCGGCGCCCCGACCAATGTTGCTGCTGTCGGCGCGACCATCGTCGGTGTTGCCCGGGCGACGGTCAGTTTCACGCCGGCTTCCAACGGCGGCGCCTCAACCACCTACACCGTTACCAGTAACCCGGGCGGCTTGACCGGCAGCGGTGCCAGCCCGGTCACCATCAGCGGCCTGACCAATGGCACGCCCTATAGGTTCAAGATCACTGCCACCAACTCGGCCGGCAGCACTGATTCTGCCTTCTCCAACAGCGTCACCCCGACGGCCGTGCCCGTTACCGTTCCCAGCCCGGCAGGCGGTAAATGGCCCTCCGCGGGGCCTCTGCCGGTCAGTCTGACGACCGCCAGCGGTGGTACCATCGTCTATTCCACTAACGGCACCACCCCCACCACCGTCTACACCGGCCCGGTCCCCATCATCGGCAATGTCATTCTCAGGTACCGGGCGACTGCATTAGGCACAACTGAAGCCGTCAAGAGCACCATCTACTCCGTTATCAAGCAGTAGCCGAATCAGGTTTACATAGCGGACAATTTGTACAGTTGCTCCATACAGAAATATTAAGCTTCGAGCAAAGAACTGGATAAACATAATTACTGTTTTGGCGCAATGTTACGGCGTTCATCGTCTACAGAAGTTTATATGCCCTGTGACCGAATAATTGTCGAGGAGGTTTCCATCGTTCTTGGTGAAATACAGTTTCAGGATGTTCTGCGGCAGCGTTTGGAACATGTCAATAACGGTCTTGACTACCAGACAGGATTTGCACGAGAGACACTGCACTGGCTGGAAGGGACGGGAGACTCTCCTGTCATGAACCTGAATGACCATCTGGCCGAGTTGAAGGGCAAGTATGTCATGCAGGAACAACGGACGGCCCATAATGCAGTATTGGGAGTAAATTCATCTGCGGCGGGAGGGTCAAACAAGAAAATTGAGCATTTTTGATTATCAAAGGGTAAGATGTAAGAAGAGCTGCTTTTATGAAGTGCCTGAGAGTTGAGGTCGATCGAGTTTCCTGCCAGGTTCTGAAAAAATGATTTCCAGCCACTGAGCCTGTGATGTCGCTGTTAATAACACTGCAATAAGGCTGTGCCATGAAAAACAAACCCGTAATATTAGTCGTCGATGACCAGCTCCATAACATTTTACTGCTCGAAGGGTTTCTTGCCCGGCAGGGATATGAAATTATCCGGGCGGAAAGCGGTCAAGAAGCGCTGGAAAAACTTGTCCATAATCAGGTCGATCTGGTTCTGCTGGATGTAAAGATGCCAGGGATGTCCGGTTTCGAAGTGTTGACTAAATTACGCGCTGATAAAAAGACAGAGCGTATCCCGGTGGTCATGATCACGGCCCAAATTGAGAAAGAAATCAGGGTACAGGCGTATGAGTCAGGATGCGATGATTTTATCTCCAAGCCTTTTGAACAGTATGAACTTTTAGCGAGGGTAAAGTCGCTGCTCAGAATCAAGTTTCTTGACGACGAAGTAGAGGAAGCACGAGAGTTCGCTGAGAGTGTCATTAATACGGTGCGTGAGCCGTTAATTTCTTTGGACAAAGACCTCAGGGTGGTCACCGCCAACTCCAGTTTCTACTCGACCTTTAAAGTATCGCCAGAAGCAACCATCGGCAATTTTATCTACGAGCTTGGCGATCGGCAGTGGGACATCCCCAGATTGAGGGTCCTTATTGAGGATATCCTCCCCCATGATTCCGTTTTCAATGGTTATGAAGTTGAACATGATTTTCAGGGTATTGGTCGCAAAACCATGCTGCTCAACGCCCGACAGATTTTTCGGGAGAACATCGGCTCGCACTTTATTCTGCTGGCCCTGGAAGACATAACCGAACGCAAGTTGGTTGAAAAAAAGCTGCAGGATAAAAACACCGAACTGGAACGCTTTACCTACACAGTTTCGCATGATCTGAAGAGTCCGCTGATCACCATCCAAAATTATGCCTGCATGATTCCACAAGATTTGGATACCGGTAAATATGACCGTGCCAAAGACGACCTGAAGAGAATTGAGAACGCTGCGGCAAAGATGACGTTACTTATCAATGATCTGCTGGAACTATCACAGGTTGGCATAATGATGAACAAGCCGACTCCGGTTGACATGAACCAATTGGTCACGGATTGCCTGGCGCAATTGGCCGGTCCGCTCAAACAAAAGCTGGTTGAGGTGGTGCTGCAACCGAATTTACCAACGCTGCTTGGTGACTCGCAACGCTTGACAGCAGTGCTTCAGAACCTGATTGAAAACAGCATAAAATACCTGGGAGATCAGGCCGCACCCCGCATTGAAATCGGTGCCAGGCAGGACGATAAAGAGATGGTCTTTTTTGTCAGCGATAATGGCGCCGGTATCGACCCGCTCCAGCATGAAACCATCTTCGACCTGTTCAACAAACTGGATGCCAAAAGCCAGGGAACCGGTGTCGGCCTGGCGCTGGTAAAAAGGATCGTCGAGGCCCACGGAGGTCGGGTCTGGGTGGAGTCGGAGGGGGTTGGCAAGGGAAGTACGTTCTGTTTTACGTTGCCGAGCTCAAATCGCTATGAGCCATAAACAAGGAAGCCTTTGACCATGACAAGGCATACAGGATAATACCGAGGGAGACGGCAGGACCATGCCAGAACACTTTGATCCAGCGGTGTTGAACGCCTTCAAGGAAACAGCTGACCAGTTCAGAGAAGCATACGAGAGTTTGAAGGGGTAAGAGGTTCTTTTACACCTCGCAATAAGAGCCATGGTGAGCCGGTTTTCAGCAAGCAACCAGCAGAGGGAATGACGATGAAACGTTTGAATATGAGCCTGAAGACTAAAATAACCATTGGTGTAAGCCTGCTCGTTGCCGGTATTACGGCAACACTGGGGTATATTTCTCTGTCGTATTTCCAGCAGCAACTTCGGGAAAATATAGCCGCTCAACAGTTTGTCCTGCTCTCGTCAATCGTCAGTGATATCGACGAGCAATTTTCGGATGCGCAGAACGAGTTGGTCGAAATCGCAAAGTCCTTTCCACCGGAATCTCTTACGGACGCTGCTCGCGCTCAAGGTTTTCTCGATCGCCAGGCAGATCACAAAACTACCTTTGATAACACGCTCATATTGTTTTCCAGGGACGGAACACTGATCGCGGAAACACCTTATGTTCCAAGCCACCGGGGTAACAATTTCTCATCCCGCGACTATTTCATAAAAACCATGGCATCAGCCAAACCGACAATTTCCGAGCCATTTATCTTTTCCGACAAAAACAGGCACCCGGTCGTGATGTTAACGGCACCTCTCCTCGACCCTGGCGGAAAAGTGCTGGGCATACTCGCTGGAAGCATCGACCTGACGCAGCACAACTTTCTCACTAAGCACTCTCGCGTTATCATCGGCAAGAGCGGCTATCTCTACCTGTTTAACAAAGATCGAACCATGATCATGCACCCTGATGAGAAGCGAATCATGATGAAAGACGTTCCAGTGGGGAGCAACCTAGGGTATGACAAGGCAATTGCCGGTTTTGAAGGAACGGTGGATACGGTCAATTCGCGAGGTTTACCGGTGCTGGCCACCTTCAAACGTCTGAGCACAACGGGCTGGATCCTGGCCGCCAACAATCCACAGGCAGAGGTGTACGCTGTGATTGACAGGGCGAGGCGGGAACTGGTCCCATTCCTGATCGTAGCCATCGCTTTTTCCCTGATCATTGTCTGGTATTGCGTTAAATATCTGACCGCGCCGCTGCTGCTGTTTACAAACCATGTCCGTTCGGCCACCGGTAAGAAGAGGTTGGAGCCTATCTTAACCTGTGGCACGGGGGACGAGATCGGCATCCTTGTTGAGGCCTTCAACAACATGGCTGTAGAGCTGGCCGTGGAACATGAGACGCTAATTGAAAGCGAAGAGTCGTTGCGCAAAGTAGAACAAAGGCTCACTCATGCAATGCGCTTGGCGCAACTGTTTGAATGGGAATATGACGTGGCAAGCGGACTTTTCTGCTTCAGCGATCATTATTTTACTCTTCACGGCACCACCTCCGAACTGGAAGGCGGCAATCTGATGTCCGCCGGGGCTTTCGCCGGTAAATTTGTGCATCAGGATGATGCTCAAATGATTGGTGAAAACATTGCCAAGGCCATAGCGACGAATGATCCGGATTACTGTTCGCGCTTCGAAATACGCGTTTATCGCCTGGACCGTGAGATTCGTCATATTTTAGTAGACTATAACATTACCAAAGATGCCGCAGGGCGAACCATTAAAATATCCGGAGCAAATCAGGATATCACTTATCGCAAAAGGTCTGATGAGGCATTAAAAACAGCAAAAGCGTTTAACGAAAGTACATTAGACTCCATTACTGATATCTTCTACGCATTTGATTTGAACGGCAAATTCTTAAGCTGGAATAAAACATTTAACAGAATTTCCGGATATAGCGATCAACAGTTGTCTCAGAAAAAACCGACAGATTTTTTTTCAGGCGAAGATATTCAACATGTTACCGAGGCTATTGAGAGAACATATAAAGAAGGCACTTCAAGTGTAGATGCATATTTTGTCGCAAACGATGGGAGGCAAATTCTCTGCGAGTTTAACGGTGCAATACTTACGGATGGCAATGGCAATATCATTGGTTTTTCAGGAACTGGCAGAGACATCACCGAGCGCATAAAGCACGAAAAAGAGTTGCTGGCTAAAAACAGAGAACTGGAAAGCTTCAACTATACCGTTTCGCATGACTTGAAGAGTCCGCTGGTAACCATCCAGTCCTATGCAGGCATGATATCGAATGATCTGGCGGCAGGTAATCATGCGCGTTCCTATGGTGATTTGAAGAGGATTGAGATTGCTGCTGAGAAGATGACCGCTCTGCTCGATGGCCTGTTGGAGCTCTCCCGCTCCGGCAGAATTATGGGCCAGTCTGAAACGGTGGATATGAATTGTCTGATCAAGGATACCCTGAATCAACTGGCAGGTTACATCAAACAGAGTCACGCTGAGGTGGTGGTGCAACCGGATCTGCCGGCAGTTTTTGGCGATCAGAAACGCCTGGCTGAGGTCGTTCAGAACCTGATTGAAAACGCCATAAAATACATGGGAGAACAGGTACTACCGCGTATAGAGGTCGGCACCAGGAATGTCGGCCAAACGAAGGTGTTTTTTGTCAGCGACAACGGCATGGGTATCGAACCTCGTTTCCATGAAAAAATATTCGACCTGTTCAACAAACTGGATGGCAAAAGCGAAGGTACCGGGGTGGGGCTGGCGCTCGTTCAGCGGATCGTAGAGGTGCATGGCGGCCGGGTGTGGGTGGAATCGGAAGGGGTTGATAAGGGGAGTACGTTCTGTTTTACACTGCCTGAGGCTCATAAAGCAGAGGCAAGACAATGAACAAATTAATGAAAACTGGGTTGTATTTGACGCTGTTGCTGCTTGTGCTTATGAATCCGCTCATGGCTCATGCCGAGCGTATCATCAAGGTCGGCCTCTACGACTTCAAACCCCTTATTTTCAAAAACGATAAAGGTGAACCGTCCGGCTTGTTTATCGATGTTCTTAATCACGTTGCCGGCAAGAAAGGTTGGCAGCTGACTTACGTTTACGGCACCTGGAAGGAAACCTATCAAGCGCTTCTGGACGGGCAGTTGGACCTGGTTCCCTGCATAGGCTTTACCGAGGCAAGAAAAAAGCAGGTTGATTTCAGCAGCGATCAGATTTTCCTGGATTGGGGGGTGATCTATGGCCGACCCGGCAGCGGTATAGAAAATTTCCATGACCTGAAGAATAAACGGGTGGCGGTCCTCTCAGGGAGTGTCTATACAGAGGGGCTGAAGCAGACCCTCCTACAGTTCGACATCGCCTCGAATTACGTAGAAATGCAAAGCTATCGCGATATATTTCGCGCCATTGAGCAGAAGGAGGTCGATGCCGGCATTTCCACCAACTTGACCGGCCTCCAGTTTGAGAAAGAGTTCGGAGCCAGTCGGACACCGATCATCTTCACGCCGGTAAAGCTTGCCTATGCGGTTAAAAAAGAAAGGAACATTGATCTGCTTGAGGCCCTTGACCGCGAGGTGGCGGTTCTCAAGTCAGACAAGAAATCTTTATATTACGACCGTTATGATTACTGGATTACCAGCCGGCATGGGGGCAGTATTCCTCGATATGTGCAGTGGTCAATCGCTGTGTTGCTGGTTTCCGGATTATTTTTGATCTTCTGGAATATCGTCTTGAAACGTCAGGTTAAAACAAAAACAGCGCATCTGGAATTGGAGATTACGAAGAGAAAGCACAAGGAAGAGGATTTACTGGATAAAAACGCTGTATTGGAGAGCTTCACCTACACCGTTTCTCACGACCTGAAGAGCCCGCTGATAACCATCCAGAGCTATGCCGGTATGATTGAGCAGGATATGGCAGAAGGCAATCAAGCTCGTGCGCAAAGCGATCTCAAGAGGATTATGGCTGCAGCTTCAAAGATGACTCATCTGCTTGATGATCTCCTCAGGTTGTCCCGTGTCGGCAAGCTGATGAGCACGCCGGCTCAGGTTGACATGAATCGGTTGGTCAGGAATGTTATGTCGCAACTGGCGGATTCACTTGAACTGCAGCAGATTGAGGTCGTTGTGCAGAGCGAATTACCCGCTGTTCACGGTGATCAGCGAAGAATTGAAGAAGTGCTTCAAAATCTGGTGGAGAACGCCATCAAATATAAGAGGGATCAAGCGAGGCCCTCTATCGAGATCGGCACGCGGGAAGAGCTGGGTAAACATGTTTATTTTGTCCAGGACAACGGTATCGGTATCGATGAAAGATATCACCAAACTATCTTCGGTCTTTTTAATAAACTGGATGCCAAAAGCGAAGGAACCGGTATCGGGCTGGCGCTGGTCAAGCGGATCATTGAGGTGCACGGTGGCCTGGTCTGGGTTGAGTCGGAAGGGGCAGGCAAAGGGAGCAGGTTTTGTTTTATGCTGGGGCAGAATCTGTAGAGGAAACAAAGTGCAAGGATATAAGCAATGAACGGTGAGCCGTTGACAATTTTACTGGTGGAAGACAACCTGGATCATGCCGAGATTGTAATGCGCACTATGGCAGATTTTCAGGTGGCCAACACCATAGTCCATGTCGAAGATGGAGAAGCGGCGCTGAATTATTTGTGCGGAGATGGCAAGTATGCTGACCGGAAGCAATTTCCCCTGCCGCACCTGATGCTGCTAGATTTACGTCTGCCCAAGATAGATGGGCTTGAAGTGCTCAAAATAGTTAAGAGTGATGAGGCCCTAAGGCCGCTGCCGGTAGTTATCCTGACAACTTCGGATGCCGAGAGGGACATTGCAATGGCGTACGAATACAACGCCAACAGCTGCGTGACCAAGCCGGTAAACTTTATTGAGTTCAGCAAAATTCTGAAGGATCTGGGGTCCTACTGGTTGGTCTGGAACAGAATGCCATGGTGAAACGAGCCTGCTTAAATCTGAAGCTGCTAACAGCGCAATACTGGACGTCCTCCCGGACACCATTCTGCGCATGTCGCGCGATGGAGTTCTGATTGACTTTCGGCTGGAGTCGGAGGGGGTTACCGGGTGACTGCATTAGGCACAACTGAAGCCGTCAAGAGCGCCATCTACTCCGTTATCAAGCAGTAGCCATGCCGCTTAGGACGGCCTGATGATGGTATTTAAAGCCGCTGATTTCAGCGGCTTTTTTTATGAAGTCCGGAATCACTGTACTCTGGCATGCATGGAAAAGGTTCAAGATGTGTGTAAGGGTAGGCCGGAAGGGGTCGCTGCTAATTCTAGCTTAAGTTATTCTAAGTTATGCCGATACGTATTCACAGGTGACCTTCGAAAACAGAAGATTGACATCAGCAGTTGTAGAGGAATTTTCATAAACAGGAAATTGGTTCTGAGGTAATTAGGCGACGCATTTCGATGATAACCGAATGAGAAAGGAGCGACGATATGGCATCCCTGGAGAGTAGTGATTATTCAAATCAATGGATCGAAAGTAATGCCGTCATCTGCGCGGACTACAATGAAATAATGAAGCAGATTGAAGATGCGGACTTTCTGGCAGGATTTGTCCGTGCTATCAACTCCTCACTTGAGATAGAAAGCCTTTACGCTGCGGCAGCCCGCTGGCTGTATGATCATCTTAAATTCAACGTCATTGTCTTTGAACCTTCTGTGAGCAGATCCGGAAGCAAGCCGAAGGCATTTGCCTCGATCTGCAAGAGCAGTTGCCGGAGCGAGCTTGTCGAATTAACCCGCATATTCAACGGATTGATTCTTGATGAAATTGAAGGGCATGAGAGTTTAGGGCTTCCCAACTCTCGTTCCGGCAGGGTCTTTAACAGCTGTATCTACATGAATCTGCCTGATGATATGGGGAATATCGCCCTGTTCTGGGGAGAGGATGCATGCAGAAACATGACAGATGTTCTGCTTAACAACATCTGTGATTGTTTTGCATCGGCATTGAAAAACTCCTTGAAATACGAGGCACTGAAAGAGCTATCCATGCGTGATTCGCTCACCGGTCTCTTCAATAGAAGGGTACTTGAAGAGATGCTCGTGATTGAAAGCGAACGTCGTGATCCTATCCCTATGTCGATGGTTTTAATAGACCTGGATGATTTTAAAAAAGTTAATGATACCTACGGTCATCAGGCCGGGGATGCTGTTTTGTCCGGCTTTGGCGATTTTTTGAGACGCAACTGTCGCGGGGCGGACCTGGTTGCCCGTTATGGCGGAGAGGAGTTTGCGATTCTGCTTGCTTCCCACTCACTGTCTGATGCTTCGGAGTTCGCTGAAAGGCTCCAGCGAAACCTGTCCGGTACAATTTTCAAGGCAATAGGTAATAAGATCAGAGTAACCATCAGCATCGGGGTTAGCAACTACACCGGCAAGGGCAAATGCGATTCTCACGAGCTACTGCGCCATGCTGACCGTGCCTTGTATCGCGCCAAGAGAAATGGCAAGGATCAGGTCTGCATTTCAGAGAATCGTCCGGTTTCTCAAGTCATAAAGATTAATCGAGCGTCGAAATTCAGGGCTCTTCCGCTTATAGTTTTAGCAGCCTGATATCCTTCAACATGAAATAGTTTTGTGCCGTATACAGCCCCGTAACCTGATGATTTGCAACGGGCTCTCCTTTCAGTGAGGCTTCCACCTGAACCCCCTCATAATGGCATCAAAAATCCGACAACTATTCATCCATCGCTCCAGATGCTCCTTGAAAGAAGTATCTGTAGCGATTTTCGATTGCATCCATCATCGCGAGGCTTCCGGTCATAGTTGGGCGGACTGAAGGATTCATGGCATGGTTTTTGGAGATATTGAAGAACTTGAGGGTGCTTATTTTTGTAACCTCCTGTCACACCCCTAAAAACGGACTGTTTCAAGCTGTTACCGGGTAAATTGATGTCAAAGTTTTGACCTGTCAGCCAAAAAAATGAGAGGGTTTCTATGATCAACTTCACTGTTACCGATTCCGTCATATCATCGAAAAGAGTAAAAACGGTTTGTCTCAGTGGCGCTGCCACCTTTAAAAATGATAGTGAGCTGCAGCGTGCTGTAAATAATGCGTTCCATGAATCCGATCAACTTGAGATTAACTGCAAAGGGCTTGTAAAGGCAGATATTTCCTTTCTCATGCTCATGTGTGCAACGCATCGGACGGCAGAGCTTCTTAATAAACGGTTTGTTGTTCGTGGGGCGATTCCGCCTGAAGGTATATTGCATTCCGAATATGCTTTTAATTCGCGTGAACGGGGGTGTCTCTTCGCGCCTCCCCGTAAATGCCGGTTCTGGAGACACTTCGCTGCTGCGTTTGCACGCGGCGAAGATGGAGTTTCGAAACTTAAAGCCGCTGCTCCACTCACCAAGGCTCAGGAGCCCATAAAAATGTCACGTCAGGCATCATTTTCTACCGCTTCCCCTTAATTGAAAGGTCGAATGAAATGGTTTTGCGGCACCTGACAAAATAGTAACACTGCTAAGCTCTCCGAATAGCCGATGGAAAAGGAGCGGATATGAAATGTGATTATCAGTTCGGGTTCGAAAGAAAAGCTTCACAGCTTCTTGGCGAACTGGAAATTTCGCTTCTGAAACTCGGTTCGGCACCTCCCGATATGGAGGTATTGAGCAGGGTTTCCCAAACAACGCAGTCCCTGACCAGAGCCGGGGTGTCATCCGGTTTCGAAGCGGTTGCCAACCTGGCAAGGGAGATCGAATCTGTTTTTGAACTGGCTCGCAACGGCAAAATTCCTCTTACCTGGGAGCTGACCGGGCTGACGCTTGTGGCTGGTGACAGGATCAGGACAATGCTCAGAAGTCCAGACAAAGCAAACGACACGGGAGAAGTCGTGTCTGACTGGTTCCGGAGGCTGCGCTGTAAAGCTGAGGCATGAGGGGGCCTCCAGAGACAGACAGACAGAACTGATAACATATTGCAACGCCGCGGACAACCGCGGCGTTTTTTTTGGAGAACAGAAAGCACGGTCGGCAAGGGTGCTATTAATCCAGATATTTATGCGGCTGGAAAAAAAAATCAAAATTCCCCTCAAGTATTCACTCCATATGACGAAAACATATCTACAGAAGAATTATAAAATATTCAGGTAATGACGGTCACTTCTGACCAATATTAATTTTCAACAAAGGAGAAAGCCTATGAGTGTCAACGGAATTTCGGAGATGAACCAGTATCTGACCTTCAAACTGGACGAAG
>VFJK01000120.1 GCA_009886125.1 Geobacter sp.
ACAAGCGAGTCAAGATCGATGAGTGATTCAACCCTTTACAGAGCTCTAAAGTTTATGGAGATGAACATCTTTATGTGTACGCATGGGAAAGAACAGCGCTCAACTCGTTCTCTGCGCCTCTTTTTGGCGAGCTGCCTGGTCCTTGCATCTACGTTTCTGATAAACTCAGAGGCGGCGGCAACCATTACCCTCAGGCCCTCGACCTGGAATATCGTCGGTCTGGACAGCAACAGCCCGGCTACCGGCCCCAGATATTTTCCGGTTGGAGCAAAGGTCTGCAGCGACTCGGCAGCTACCAACGTGGCGGTTGACTTTAACTTGAGCGCCAGCGCCTATATTTCACAGCGCTCCGGCTCACTCTCCTCAATTACATTTCCATCCATCGCTGCCAACACCTGTGTCGATGCGTTTTTCGAGGTGGAGGTGACGCAGACAGCGCTCGCTTTCGATACGAGCGCCAGTTACACCATCACTGCCGGCGGCGCCTCGACACCCCTGCGGCGTGAGCTCTACGTCGAGCACCTGGTCTCCCAGTCCCGCAACTCGATCTCGAACGTCAAGCTGGACGGCGTTTCGATCGCGCCGGGGGGAGGCATGAACATGGTGGTCGGCAACACCTACACCATCGATCTCATCGGCGGCACAGCCACCCAGGGGTATAACCAGTTCGAGGCCTTTATCAACTTCCCGAACACAATTTTCCAGATTCTCTCCGTCTCCACCAACTACTCGGCGCTAAGCACTCCGGCGTGTACAAGCTACAACAACCCCGTGAACTGCATAGACAATCCCAACAAAGCCCTGTATGCCGATTCCTGCGGCTGGGAAAACGACACTGCCAGCCCCAATTACCGCTCCTGCATCCTCAGCGACAACAAAGGTGGAGGGAATCTGGTCACCACCACCTACGTTGTCAAGATCCTCAGCGGCGGCGGCACCTCTCAGCCTCTCAACACGCTGCTCTATGACTTCTCCGGCAGCAGTTACCACTATAATGCTGACTACTCCACCGGCACCAGGATCGCCACCATCACCGACCCGGCCGCCACCAACATCTCCAAGGCGTTCAGCCCTAGCTCGATCCAGGTAGGCGGCATCTCCACCCTGACGTTTACCCTCACCAATCCAAATTCCGGGGCAGTGAGCGGCCTGGAATTCACCGACACCTTCCCCGTCACACCGGGGAACATGACCTATGTCAGCACGGTGGGCAACACCTGCGGCGGCACCCTGACAACAGCTGCAACCGGCATCACCCTGAGCGGCGCCACCGTAGCGGCCAACAGCAGCTGTATCGTCCAGGTGCGGGTGACTGCCGACACCGCATCAGGAACCAACTACACCAATACCTCCGGCAGCCTGCTGATTAAAACCGCCAGTTCAACTGTAAACACCGGCAAGACCGCCACAGCCCAACTCACTGTAACCTCCACCCCGTCACCGCCGACACCGCCGTCAACGTGTACCACCCCGGTGACATTAGCCACCTGGACGATGCCAACCAGCGGACAGGGCTCGGGTGCTGCACCTCCTCCCTATACGACCAAAGCAAGCGATGTTTCATCGGCTACTGCGAGCTTCTCAGGCACCAACGCCATCAGCACTACATCAGGCAACCCGGTCAACTCATGGGGCGGGACTGGATGGGCCTCAGCCCCTGGCACCACCTTCCCATCGGCAACTACTGCCCCCTGGTTCAATTTTGTTCTTGATACCAGTAAATACGGTGGAGTACGAGTTTCCTTCGACTATGCAATGCAGGCTAATGGTGATTGGCAAGGTCCTGCAGATAACAGATTATATTTGTATACCCAGGCAGATGCCGGAGCTTTCAGCACTGTTACAACAATAGCCGCCACAAAGGGTTCATGGCAAACTGGCGCCGCCACCACCGCCCCCTTGACAGCAACAACAACCGGCACAGGCACGACAACTTTCCGCTTTAACGGAACCGGCGCAGGCAAGCCGGCAGCTACCCTCTACCTGGACAATATCGTCTTCACCGGCTGCCTGATTCCCGAACCCCCCACCATGACCAAGGCTTTCTCTCCTAACCCGGTGGCTGTCGGCGGCACCTCCACGCTGACCTTCACTATCACCAACCCGAACGCCGGCAGCGCCATCAGCGGCATCGCCTTTACCGATACCCTACCGCAGCGCGATCTGCAGGGGACGGTGGACGTCACGAACGGCAGCCCCACTGTGACCGCTTCCACCGGCTCAGTCACGGCCTTCAAAACCCAGCTGGTCGCAGGGAGCATTATCTTCATCAACGGCGTATCCTATACGGTCTCCTCCATAACCAGTA
>VFJK01000160.1 GCA_009886125.1 Geobacter sp.
CAGAAGCGTACAGTATTTCGAAATCGATCGAAGCCTCGATGTTCGACCCGACACTCGGGAGCGTGCTGATCACTTCTCCTGAGCGCTTGAGCGCCTCGGTCAGTTCAGCGAGGTCCTGGTCAAAGGTCGCCAGTGAGAATGAAGCCAGCACCGAGTAAACACATCTCGACTTCTTCAGATTCTCAAACAGCCGGTGTTCCTCGTATTCGGTAAGCGCGTTCATCATCGACGCAGGAAGTCCCAGAGCTGAAAGGACCGATTCGTTATCAGTTTCGCTCGAACTGGTTACCGCACGGTTGATACGGGCAACAAGCTGTTCAGTGTCAGGATCGTCTCCCCCTCCATCAGCCAGATTCCTGACTATCGAACCGAGTGCCTCAAGCGAGTCCATCAGGAGCGTCATGACGTCTGTCCCGAGCTTGACCTTGCCAAGACGGAGAGAGTCGAGAAGGGTTTCGAGATGGTGAGCAAGCTCCTGGACAGTAGTGAAGCCGAACATCCCGGCAAGGCCTTTCAGAGAGTGTGCACCTCTGAACACTGAATTCAGGGAGTCCGGATTGCACTCTCCGTCCTCAGAGATGTCACTCATTACGCCAAGATCAGAGCAGAGATGATCGAGTATCTCTTCAGCCTCTGCAAGAAAATCCTTCACTGCCTTGCCTGTCAAATCATGTGTGTCAGACATTTCAGTCTCCATGAGTACTTTGCGCCGTGGTTAAACATACCAATCGTAGGGGCGGGTCATGACCCGCCCAATTTGGGCGACGCATGCGTCGCCCCTACGTTCAGCCGATATACTTTAAAATAAGCTCCTGAAGCCGTGCAGGGCTGATAGGTTTTACCAGATACTCGTTCGCGCCGAGAGAAAGCCCCTTCTCGACATCCTTGTCTCTCCCTTCCGTAGAGATTATGAACAGAGGCGTATTTGTGTAGCTGGCATTCTTGCGGACATAGCTGATAAGTTCAAGACCATTGATGTCAGGCATGTTGATGTCCGTGATGATAAGATCGACCTGTTCTCTCGGGAGAAGCCGCAAGGCTTCGAAACCGCTTGCTGCCTCAACAACTTCATAATCTCCGCAAGCCTCTATGGTTGATATCAGGAGCGAGCGCATCGTTGCGGAGTCTTCAGTAACAAGAATTCGCTTCATGCAACCTCCGGGCGTCTGCTTTTTAACCTTTGGGTCAATAGTGCTTTTTCCATTGCAACTCCTGCCTGTGAAAGGAAAATCTCCAGTGAGTCAGTATCTCCAAGCGGTTTGCCATCTGGCAGATTATCACCGTACAGTATTGCGACAACTTCACCTTCACTTATCAAAGGGCCAAGAAAGATCTCCTTAGGCACTCCTCCGAGCTTCTCAAAAAAATAGTCGTTCCACTCGCTCCGTTCAGGAACGGTTTTGAGCGATCCCTTATGCTCGAATACCCGAGAGAATAAAGACTCTTCGTCAACAGGGATCCTGAGACTCCTGATAGCTTTATCCGCGAACGAATCCTTGGTCTCTATGCCGAACTGTCCTATGCCCACTACATGAGTCTGCTTTACCAGGAAAATCACCGACCTGCCGACAAACTCGGATGCAAACCGGAGCAGCAGCAGAATGACTCCCCCTCCAAGCCCGGGATCATTGAGCTCTTCAAGCATACCCCGCAAAATGGAAATCCCGGTACTCGGTACGACCGTAGAAGAGTGCTGGTCTCCCATGTCTCCGAGTTCAAGCCGGAGCTCATCCCCGAGGTTGACATCAGTGGAAGGGTTTTCTTCTTTTGCACCGCTCGCTGCCCTGTCAAGCGCCCCGGTAATCTTTGCAACGAACAGTCGCGAGGCATCCGGTCCGGAAAGTTCGTCCAGTTTCGGCTTCAGCATGAATTCTGCGCCGGCCTCGCGGATCCTCCGTTCGGCATCACTGTTGCGATAATCCGACATCACCAGCACGGAGAGTTCGGGGAAGTTGCTGTGGATCAGTTCAAGAAGCTCAAGCCCTCCGAGTATCCCCGAGCCGTCCATCCGGGGCATTATCAGGTCAAGGAGAACAAAAGGCCTTCTCCCCTCCCGGAACAGGGTGTCTATCGTGATCAGTGCTTCCTCGCTCTTGGCGAACGTGAACACCGAATTACCTGAGCTGATCAGAAGTCCCGACAGGAAGTCGCGAACAGCATGGTTATCCTCGACAATGACTATCTCGCTGGCACAGGGCTCCTGAGCAGCTGGAGATGGTTCCGGGCTGGAGTGCGGGAGTCCGGTCTCAACTTCGTCAGAGACCTCGGAATAGGGAGGGATATACTCATCATCAAGAGCATCCCCCCTGTGCCTCTTCTCATCGATTAACCGGGAGCCTTCCATCGCCAGGAACTGCGGATTAAGCCCCTGTTCAAGCATAAACTGAAGGGGATCGATCTTCGAATCATCGATCGTTTCGACATCGTCCTGAAGTTCGAACTCGAAATTCCCTTCATCCCACGAGAAAAAAGAGTACACGACCCTCTCGATCTGCTCTCGAACGACATCCTCGATCTTCTCGGCGGGGATACTGAACTTCTGGATCAGGATCGTCCCGAGCCGTTCCCGGTAGGCCCCGGTCTGCTGGGCCTGAAGCGCCTTATTGAGACACTCCTGGTCAACGACCTTTCGCTTGAGAAGCTCCTCACCGAGGTAATACTTGATGGTGCTCGATGTCGCACGGATAACCTGTCCGAAGCGAAAAACGACAACACCCTGTCGCCCTCTGCTCTGGAGTGTCAGAACTCCGGATTTCCGGCTGAGACTGACTATCTGCAGTATCTCGCCAAGTCCCAGGTCTGCAAGGTTACCCACAAGACTCATTCAATACACCCCGAAATGGATTGCAGGCGGTAAATTATAGTATCATACCCGACAGGAATTGCTTCGTAAAGGTTTATGAAAGAGGACTTTCATCATTTTTTCTCTTTCTCTCTGCCCCTGAAGATAAGCCTGATAGGGGTTCCGCTGAAACCGAAAGCTTCTCGGAACTTGTTGACCAGATATCTTTCGTAGGAAAAATGAATCCCATCGGGCTGATTGGTGAAGACGACGAAAGTCGGCGGTTTTACAGCCACCTGGGTGGCATAGTAGAACTTGACCCTTCTGCCGGTTGCAAGCGGTGCATGATGGGTGTCCACCGCCTCCTTGAAGACGTTGTTGAGATCGGCGGTGGAAATCCTCTTGGTGCACTGCTCCATCAGCAGGTCGACTTCCGATATGATCTTCCCGGTCCGCTGGCCGCTTGTCGCGGAAACGAAGACGATCGGCGCAAAGGCAAGATAGCTGAACTGCGTCCTGATGCTCTCGATGAATTTGCCGGTGGAAGAATTGTCCTTGGTAACCGTATCCCACTTGTTGACGACAAAAAGGCAGGCGCGTCCCGCCTCGTAAGCATACCCAGCGATCTTCGTATCCTGCTCGGTGACCCCCTCTTCAGCGTTGATGACTATCAGGACCACATCCGCACGCTCGATGCTCCGCAAGGCATCCACAACGCTGTAGGTCTCGATTTTGAGTGAGACCTTCCCTTTTCTCCGTATCCCGGCAGTATCTATGAGCTGATAGCTCTTCTTGTTGCAGGTGAAAAAGGTATCGACTGAATCGCGCGTCGTACCGGCAACCGGATTGGCCACCGACCTCTCGAACCCGAGCAGTCGATTGACGAGCGAAGACTTGCCCACATTCGGCCGGCCGACTACGGCTATCTTTGTTATCTCATCCTCTTCATGGATGGCGCCACCTTTCGGGAACTTTGCGACGACTTCATCCATCAGATCGCCGACACCCCGGTTGTGCGCAGCGGAGATCGTATGAAAGGTGTCAATGCCAAGCTCGTAAAACTCGGTAGAAAGAGCCTCGACTTTTTCGCCGTCCACCTTGTTCACGACGTAAAAAACCGGCTTTTTAATCTTCCGCAGCATTGATGCAACTTCACGGTCGGCGGCCATGAGCCCGGAACGTCCGTCCATAAGGAAGATTATCACATCCGCCTCTTCCATCGCCAGCTGGGACTGTGTCCTCATCTGCTGCAGAAGCAGCTCCTGGCTCACCGGTTCAAAACCGCCGGTATCTATGAGCGTGAACGGCAGGTCGAACCGGTCTACGCTTCCGTAGTTCCTGTCTCGGGTCACACCGGGCATATCGTCGACTATCGCTTTTCTCCGCCCCAGGATGCGGTTGAAAAGCGTCGACTTGCCTACATTGGGTCGTCCTACTATGGCTACAATCGGTCTCATCAGTATCCAAACTCCTTCAGTTTCTTGGGGTTTTCGCTCCAGTCTTTCGAGACCTTCACAAACAGCTCCAGATACACCTTTTCGGCTAGAAAACTCTCAATCTCCTTGCGGGCTGCCGTACCGACCCGCTTGAGCATCTCCCCGCGCTTACCGATGATGATCCCTTTCTGCGAATCGCGCTCTACGAAAATAGAGGCCGCTATCGCAATGATCCCGTTTTCCGGACGCTCCTTGAAACTCTCCACCCTGACTGCCACCGAGTAGGGAATTTCGTCATGAGTCAGGCGGAACAGCTTCTCCCGTATCAGCTCTTCGACCACAAACCGCTCCGGAAGATCGGTCAGTATGTCGTCAGGGAAATATTGAGGTCCTTCCGGCAGGAATCTGCAGACGAGCTCGACCATCTTCTCGACCCCTTCACCCTTCTGCGCAGAGACAGGGATGATCTCCCGGAAGTCGAAAAGAGTGCTGTAAGTCTCCATGAGCTTCAGCAGACGGCTCTTCTCGACAAGATCGACCTTGTTGATCAGCAGAAAGACCGGCGTTGTGATCCCGGATAGCAGCTCCGTCATCACCTCGGTCTCGGCAGATGGTGACGCTGTCGCCTCCACGAGAAAGAGAAGGGCATCCACCCCCTTGGTCGCTTCGATCGCCGTATCGTTCAGTGAACGGTTCAGGCGGGACTTGGGCCGATGAATCCCGGGCGTATCGATGAAAATTATCTGCCCCCCGGGGACGTTATGGATACCCTGTATCCGGTTGCGGGTAGTCTGCGGTTTATCCGAGGTAATGACTATCTTCTCGCCAAGAATGGCATTAAGCAGTGTCGACTTCCCCACATTTGGCCTGCCGACTATTGCGACAAAACCTGAATGAAACGATTTTTCTGACAAATTTTCTCCTTTTGGTACCACTTATTCTTTCGCATCTAACCCCTCCAAACCTCCCCTTGTCAGGGGAGGCTTAAAAGCTTCCCCCCTGACAAGGGGGGATTGAGGGGGGTTCGAAGTACTAATATCTGAGATCAGTCAGAAGATCTCCGCTGATCATCCGTTCACCGATTAAAACCCGTATGAAGGTATTTCCCATCCCGCTCTCCGGCAGGACATC
>VFJK01000177.1 GCA_009886125.1 Geobacter sp.
CCACTTTTAAATTGTCGGAAAGTGGCTGAAGAACCTGAAAAGAATCGGCAATAATTTTGTTCAAATCGACTGTTTTCCTTTTGAGTCGAAGTTCTCTGGTAGAGTCCAGAAGTTCTTCAACAAGGTCATTAAGGCGACGTGACTCCTTGAGAAGCGAATCCAGAAGCTCTTTCTGCTCAGAATTGAGTGCCAGCTCCATTTCCAGAATCTGTGCAACAGTTGTCATGGCAAAAAGAGGATTACGCATTTCATGAGCTACATTTGCAACGACCTCACCCCTGGCCGACAGTCTCTCCTTGTGACGCAGCTCCTTGCGAATCTTGACGATTTCCGACAGGTCCTTGAAATTAATCACGAAGCCGACACTATTACCTTCAAAATCTTTTAAATCAACGCAGGTATAACCGATGAAGAGCTTAGAAGTGCAAAAGTTGGTCAGCAGTTCAGCGTCTCTGATGCCGGCCAAAATATTTTCATAAAGTTCAAGGCAGATATCAGCCAGACTTTTACCAACAAATTGTTCAATAGATATTGCGCAGAATCCGGCAACATGTGAATTCACCATTCTTATCCGGAAGTTCAGATCAACGACAATTATGCCGCTCTGTAAATTCGAAATTACGGATTCGACAAAACTGTTTCGAGTCTCTACTTCCTGGACCAGCAGGGAGAGTTCCAGCTGGGCATTGACGCGCTCGGTAATATCACGAAAAGACCAGACCCGACACTGAAACTCATTTTTTTCTTCCCCCAACGGAAATGAGTAACGCTCGAATACCCTGCCATCCTTGAAATGAATCGTGTCCAGTGAGATATCCATCGAAGCATAAAGTTGCTTCACCTTTTCAAGAAAATAATCCGGATTGGACAGTTGGTCAATTACACAGCTGAGCAGAACGTTATCATCAAACGCTTCCAGTTTATCCTCGGAGATATCCCACATCTCGGAAAACAGCTGGTTGACGAAAAGGATCTTGCCATTTTCGCCAACGGCGAGGATACCGTCAGCAGTGGCATTAAGCGTTGCACTCAAGTTGGCGGAACTCTCTATCAAAGACTGTTCGATCAGCTTACGTTTGCGTAGATCTTCAGTCAACCGGTGTGACATCTCGTCAAAAGATCTCCCCAGTTCACCCAGTTCACCTCTGGAGACATAATCCGAGACACGGATATCAAGATTTCCTTTTCCAACCTGCAGCACCGCATCCCGAAGCGCAATAATATTGTCAATTATGCCGCGCTTGCCTATTAAAACAGCAAGTGCCGTCGCAATCATCGTAACCAGTGCCATTATGCCGATCTGGAGCAAGAGGGAGTTGCTCAGGGCATTTGACTTCAGTATGCCTGCCCGCACATACATGTAAGGCTTCTGCTCTGCGCCGAGGCGCAGCTGTCTGTAAGAGAAATACCGATGTTTGCCGGTAATGCCAACAGCCTCGAAATTTCCTTTAGCTGAGACACCGGATATCAGATTGAAGAGGTCTTCCTTGTCTTCCTTGCCGATGAATTTGGGAGCACCAGCATCGAAGAGGATAGTCCCCTTGTGGTCAGTAAGAACGAGTGAAGTGTTTTTCGGCATGTGACTTGTGTTGAAATGATGGTAGAAAGATTCGAGGGTAAAGGCAACGATTGCAATATCGGTGATCTTTCCTGATCTCTCCCTGATCGGATAGCCGAAACTGAGAGCAGGCTTGTTCAGTACTCTACCGACCGTAAACTCTCCCGATGAAAATTTTCCGCTCTTCAGGGCATTTTTGAAATACCTCCGGTCATCGGCCATTACCCGGCTGCGCATCGGGAGTGCCGATGCCCAGACGTGGCCGGTGGTGTCGGCAATCAGTATATTGGCAGGTTCGGGGAATTTTCTGGCAAGCTCGGCAAGAAGTGCTGATGTTGCCCCGGCATCCCGTTTCCGGATGCTGGGGATATGCGCGAAGCTGTTAAGCAACTGCTCGGTTCCAGACAAGAGAACTTCCTGTTGATTGCCGATTTCATCGCACAGCCTTTCAGCCTCCAGCCAGGCGTTCTGTTTGTCAAAATTGTGCTTTTCCACTGCTGAAAAGATAATGATCCCAAGAGGGGCAAGCGACATGACAACGATCAGACTTATCATCAGATTTTTGATCGAAAACGACCATCGTCTGTTCATGGTGTCATTACCTTTAGCTCTCATTTCTACTGCCGGGGCTTCCCGGTGCAGCTGCTGAGGTCGATCATTTTAATATCTCGTTGATAGATGGTGGTTGCAGCAGTTGTAGCGTTTGCTAACGTTGAGATAATTTCAGACAATCTTCTGGTCTCTATCTGGATGGAGGAGATGATGTCTCTGGCCGGCTTGCTCAAACCCGGAAAATCGCTCTGGAGAAGATGAAGATATGCGTTCACCGTAGTAAGAGGATTGTTTATCTCATGACAGAGCGTTACCGTCATTTCCTTGAAAACAGTCATCCGCTCCATGGCAAGGGCATTAAGACGGGCTTTACGCGCACCTATCTGAGCCCTGGCCCTGGCTATGAGTTCAAGAGGATATACCGGTTTCACTACATAATCATCTGCACCAGCTTCAAAACCCCTGACTTTCTCGTCTTCAGAATCAAGTGATGTAATAAATATTATTGGAATATCCCTGGTGCTTTCCTCCTGTTTCAATATCCTGCATGCCTCATAGCCATCCATATCCGGCATATGTATATCAAGCAGAATCAAGTCTGGAGGATCAGATTCAGCTGCTGCAATACCAGATAGAGCATCATCCTTGACTTCAATCAGATATTCAGGCTCCAGAATGCCTGAAAGGACAGCTTGAGCCGTTTTGCTGTCATCTATAATAAGAACTCTGTCCATACTCTACCTTTCAGAAATCATCAGGAAAAAGTGCGATTAATGAATATAAGCTGAAACCAATAATAATCAATCAGATAATTTCTCAGGGGAACAGTGATTCTTATACTCTTGGAACCGTCTCAGTCGACTCCGGGCAGGAGACCTGAGCTTCCAGGCCCTGTAGAAGTGCCACATCCAGATAAGGGCGATTACCCCTGCGAGAATGGCAAAGAGTAAATGCTCATACCTTTTGATATCATCCCCGACAAAAAGAGAAGCGCTCTTGCCGAACAGGTATCCGGCAAGAGTGAAAAGAATCGACCAGGAAAAAGCACTTGCAAGGTTAAGAAATAAGAATTTCCATGATGAGAAGGGTGTCATGCCGAGAATGATCGGCAGGACAATTCTGAAGCCGTAAGTGTATCGTGAAGAGAAAGCAACAAGATTCCCGTATTTCTCAATAAGCTTCAGACCTTTATTGAGTTTTTTTGCAAAAGCATGAAAGTGCCTGAGAAGATACTTCCCTTTCAGTCGTCCAAGATAGAAGTAAAACTGATCTCCGCAGAATGCTCCTGCAAAGGCAGTCATAATAACCCCAGGCACGGTGAAGTATCCCTCAAATGCGAGGAATCCGGCAAGGATAAGACCTGCCTCTCCTTCGAGAAATGTCCAGAGGAAAAGAACCCAATAGCCGTGTATTGTCAGATAATCCTTCAGAAATTCCTGCACTGATCCTCCCGTAAAATCGATAAAGCTTAGCTTGGAGGGTGGGATAAATCAATAAAAAAGCCCGGCTCGTGAGAGTCGGGCTTTTTTACTCTATCAATAAAATAAATTACTTGCTTGCAGCTAAAGCTCTTTCGAATCCCATGTTAAAAGCTTTCTTGTTGAGTTCAATAAATGCTTCAGGAACACTGGAGAGAACCGCCTTTTCGGCATTCTCGCGACTTACCTGTCCGGTAAGAGCGACCATTGCGCCAAGAGCAACGATATTGGCAACTATTTCACGACCTACATCGTTTTTAGCAGTGTTAATGATATTGAAACCGACCTTCTTGAAGTTTCCTTCAGGAAGCTTGGTAACAAGGTCTGAATCATAAAGAAGAATTCCGCCTTCTTTAAGATCGTCACTGTACTTGGTACATGCCTCCTGGGTCATTGCCAGAAGAGCATCACACTTGGTAATTTTCGGATAATCGATGATGGTATCAGAGATGATAACTTCCGACTTGGAAGCACCACCGCGTGCTTCAGGGCCGTAGCTCTGTGACTGTACAGCCTGCCTGCCTTCGTAAATCGAAGCAGCTTTTGCCATGATAATCCCGGCGGTGATCAAACCCTGCCCGCCCGCGCCGGAAAATCTGAGTTCATAACGTGACATCTTTATCGCTCCTTTTTCCTTTAATGATTACTTGGCGGCCTGGGCACGCGCGATTACCTTGGCATATTCTTCAGTATATTCAGGCTTGTCTTCTTTATAAAGAACTCCGGTGAGGACTTTACCTTTAAGCTGCTCAGGGGACATCTTCTCAGCCGCCTTTACTGGTACGGTAGATTCTTTAAGATAATTCATCATCTCTATAACTGATTTGAACTTGTTACGACGGCCATAGGTTGTCGGGCAGTCATCAAGTATTTCTACAACAGAGAAACCTTTGTGCTGGATAGCTTCGGCGATCAGTTTGTCGATCTGGTTGGCATGGAAGGCAGTGCCACGGGCAACAAAGGTTGCTCCTGCGCCAATTGCCAGCTTGGCAATATCAAAAGCAGGATCCGGATTTCCGTAAGGAGTTGTAGATGCCTTATCGCCGGTCGGAGTTGCCGGAGAGAACTGTCCGCCTGTCATTCCGTAGATT
The DNA here is from genome assembly GCA_009886125.1 of Geobacter sp. Lineage (GTDB taxonomy): Bacteria > Desulfobacterota > Desulfuromonadia > Geobacterales > DSM-12255 > VEOV01. Next base: position 4,680 of record VFJK01000177.1, read on the forward strand.
TTATTGTTCATTATGATGTAGGTCATGTCTATGTTACGGCGGCAGGCATGGATGAAGTGATTTCCACCGATAGCAGTACCATCGCCGTCACCACCTACAAGAATGACATTCATCTCGGGACGAACCATCTTTACACCGGTAGCAAATGCAGCGGCACGGCCGTGGGCAGTATGCAGTGTACAGAAGTCAAGGTAGCCGGGAAGGCGTGAGGCACAGCCGATACCGGAAACTATTGCAGTCTCTTCTTTCTTGAGTCCACAGGTATCTATCGCCCGGATAAGACCTTTCATTACAATCCCGTGTCCACAACCGGGGCACCAGATGTGCGGCAGTTTACCGGGGCGTATATATTTTTCGTAATCGTAAGCCATCTTACTTGACCTCCTTAATCTTGTCGAGGATCTGACCAGGATTAACCGGCTCGCCGTCGACCCTGAATATTCCGAGGACAGGAGCATTGCCTTCGATGCAACCCTTTATTACGCCTGCACACATACCGAGACTCATTTCAGGAGAGATGAATCCTTTTACTTTTTTGGAAATCTCAAGGAGACGCTCTTCCGGGAAAGGCCAGAAAGTAATCGGGCGGAAAAGACCTGCCTTGATGCCTGCCCTGCGGGCTTCATCAACAGCAAAGCGGGCTGAGCGTGAAGTCGAGCCATAAGCAACAACAACCACATCAGCATCATCAATCTGATACTCTTCCCACTTCATGATGTCGGCTTTGTTCGCCTCGACCTTACGGACCTGACGCTCTTCTTCAGCCTGAACTATCTCCGCCTTGGTAGTCGGAAATCCGTCCTGCATCTTGTTCAGACCAGTCACATGAAATTTGTAGCCGGAACCGAAAGCTGCCAGAGGAGGTACATCACCGAAAGATGTATCATAAGGCTTGTACTTGTCTGGAGTAACAGATGGTGCTGTCCGGTCGATTACTTCAAGTTCGCCCGGCTCAGGGAAAACAATCCTCTCCCGCATGTGAGCAACGATCTCGTCAGGCATGATCATTACCGGTGTGCGGTACTTCTCAGCAAGGTTGAAGGCGCGAACAGTCTCTTCAAAAACTTCCTGCACAGAGGCAGGCACGAGACAGATCGCTGGATGATCACCATGTGTTCCCCACTTGGCGCACATGATATCTGACTGTGAGGGGCCTGTAGGCATACCTGTTGAAGGGCCGCCACGCATTACGTTGACAATTACGCAAGGAATCTCGGCAATGCAGCCATAACCGATAAGCTCCTGCTTGAGAGAGAGCCCTGGACCGGAAGTCGAGGTCAAAGCCTTGACACCGGCAAGAGAGCCACCAAGAAGAGCGGCCATTGCACCGATCTCGTCTTCCATCTGAATGAACTTGCCGCCGATTTTGGGAAGCTCAATTGACATTACTTCTGCCACTTCGGTAGAGGGTGTAATCGGGTATCCGGCGAAAAACTTGCAGCCGGCATAAAGTGCGCCATGAGCTGCTGCCTCGTTACCCTGAAGAAATGCTACTTTCTTTGCCACGGTAAATACCTCCTGTTAAAATGTTAAGCCGTAACTTTGATAGCGAAATCCGGACAACGGAGTTCGCACTGCATGCACTTGATACAGGCTTCGAGGTTCTTTACAGAAACAACGAATCCTTTCATTTCAAGCACCTGCTTGGGACAGAATTCCACACAAATATGGCATCCCTTGCAGTACTTCTCGATA
>VFJK01000076.1 GCA_009886125.1 Geobacter sp.
GTTGTGGCATTGAACTTCTCCTCTCAAAATAGGTAGGTTCATTGCTTACACACCTGTCTCAAAAAGCGCAACCACTTCACAGCTCTTCATTCGATTTCAGCAGTTGCTGCTCATATTCTTCAATCTGCTTGCCATCGGGCAACGTCCCGGTCTTTCTGCGCCGTGCCTTTGGCAGGAGTGACACATTCTTAAAGGCAATCATTACCATCCCACGTAATGCTTCAGGTTCTTCGATCTTCATGAACATCATGTCAACGGTCTGTGTGTAGTTGTGTGCGTCTACAAGACTACCCCGCACGGTGACCGGTTCGCTCTGCCTCAACGCTTTGCTGAAGGCACTCCCCAGTTCATAGCGCAGACCTTCCCGAACCATGGCAAAGATATTCATATTGGCTTTGCCCGATGCTGGTTCAAGGTACTTACCTGTCTTACCGCTGATGTAGACAATATCTCCCTGGTCTGTAGCCAGTACCGTCGGGGCCGAGCAATGCTGCAGAATGAGGTTGTCAGCCAGTTGTTGAATGTTGTCGGCTGTTTTAAGCATAAGGGACTCCTGTGGTAATGATGCGCGAGAGTTGGATATGAAGGAAGACGGGAATGTAATCGAGTCGGCTCGTAATTTCAGATTATTGCGCCAGTAAAGTTTTGACCAGTTATGTTCGGCAGAAAATAGTTCCATCTGAGAGCCAACGGTTTCGGCACTCCCCAGGAAGAGCAGTCCTCCCGGTTTCAGACTGTAGTGGAACAGCGGCATCAGTTTTTTCTGCAGTTCTGAAGAAAGGTAAATCAGAAGGTTGCGACAGATCAGAATATCCAGTTTAGTAAAAGGCGGATCCATGGCCACGTTCTGCTGGGCAAAGGTGACCATTTCACGGATCTCTTTGCGTATCAGATACTTGTTGTCTTCCTTGGTAAAAAACCGCTGCAGCCGCTCAGGTGAGACATCAGCTTCGATAGCGGCGGCATAGAGTCCTCTCCGTGCCTTCTTAATGGCATCGGCACCCAGATCTGTGGCAAAGACCTGCAGGGAGTAGGTGGCCGGCTGTTGGACCTGATCCAGTGCCTCTCTGAATGTCATCGCTAAAGTGTAGGCTTCCTCTCCGGTAGAGCAGCCACATGACCAGGCTCTCAAAGCCCCACCTTCAGGGTATGCTGCCAGAATTTTCGGCAGGGCTTCGCTCTTCAATTCCTCCCACATGACAGGATCCCTGAAAAAATTGGTTACTCCGATCAGCAGCTCCTTGAAGAGCAGATCTACTTCATGGCTGTTTTTCTGAAGGAACCTGGCATAATTGGAGATGGAGTCAATTTTGTGGATCGACATGCGCCGCTCGATGCGGCGATAAAGTGAGTTGGGTTTATAGAGTGAGAAGTCATGTCTTGTTTTGGCCTTGAGCAGGTTAGTGATCTTTTCAAAACCACTCTGTTCCTTTTCTCTCAGGCACTGTTCGTTCTTCCAGCGGGGAGTGGCGCAGGCAAGAAAGTCGATGATCCGTGCAGGCAGTTCCTCTGCCGGTGCTACGATGTCAACCAGTCCGGCATCAATGGCACTTTTGGGCATGCTGTCGAACTTGGCCGAAGACGGCTCCTGTGCCAGCGTCAGACCGCCCTGTTCCTTGATGGCACTCAAACCCTTGCTGCCATCAGAACCCATGCCTGAAAGGATAACGCCGATGCTTTGTTCGGCGGCATCCTCCGCTAAAGAGTGGAGAAAAGAATCTATTGGCAGCCGCAGACCATGTATTAGGTCAGTTGCAGGATCATGCAGACGGAGTGTCCGCTTGCTGATCGACATATCTTTGTTGGGGGGGATGACATAGACGTGGTTAGGCTGAACTTTGGTTGTGCTATCGACCTGGGAAACCTTCATTGTTGTGGAGCGTTGGAGAATTTCGGGCAGGTTGCCAGTGTGAGTAGGTGACAGGTGCTGGATGACGACAAAGGCCATGCCGCACTCTGCCGGCACATGGAGAAGGAACAGTTCCAGTGCTTCCAGGCCGCCGGCTGAGGTGCCTATGCCGACTATGGGAAACATTGGGCGACTCGTGGGGGGGGGGAGGGTAACTTGCTGCTGTGATTGTCTTTTCATGGCAAGTCACCTCGTTGAAACAACGCTGTATTGTATAATGTCAATTTATACCCCAGATCAATAATATTACTAGAGATTACTTAGCTTAATGTATTTCTTAGTGTCACCTGTAGCGCGCCCGGTACCTTGGACACAAGATAAGAGTCACGCCGCCTTCTGGAGTTGAAACTCCTCAAAGGTTTGTCGTGGGCTTCTGAAACCGAGTTTTTCAAGCAACCATATACCTCTTAATCTGCCGACAAAGAAATTTTCTCTGGCGATATGTCGAATATCCGAACTAACGTGTTACCGAGGCAATCAGAGAAGTTCTCAACCATGCTCTGAAAAATATTACCGGCAGATACCTGTTTGTTATGGAGAACGGTAAGGCTTTCAATGCTGAGGATTATAACAAGCAGGTGTGGAGCAAGGCAATCAAGGCATCAGGGGTCATGCATCGTAAACCATATTCTACCAGGCATACCTTTGCAGCCTGGGCGCTTACAATCCGAATCGACCAGAATCGCCTTGTTGACCTGATGGGGCATTCATCAAAGCAGATGATTTATGAAGTATATGGGAAGTATGCAAAAGGGTTGGAAAATGACCGACTGGCAATTTACAGATATTTCGGCAGGGACTTTAAATCTCCGGGAAAAAGACTAGCCCCGGTCACATGCGAAAGTTCATGCGAAAGCCGGGGCTAAGTTATTGATATTATTGGAGCGGGAAACGGGATTCGAACCCGCGACTTCGACCTTGGCAAGGTCGCACTCTACCACTGAGTTATTCCCGCTGAATGGAAAACATTTTTTATCAGGAAATCTGAAGGCAGTCAATAGATAATATTGATAAAAAAAATTAATACTGCGGGCAAATGATCAGGACAGACGGGTATCTTCGGGTATCTACCTGTTTTTCGGCAGTGAAACCGGGCCACAATCCTTTAATTCAAGGGACCTTCAGAGATGATGGAACCTTGCCTTATAAGAAAAATTATGATATTCAATCTTATTTGCAAAATTTACTTAAAAAATCTGTGCAGTGAATATTAATAGGTGAAAGAGGGGATCAGATGCAGGTAAATGTGGAGCAGCTCAGCAGCGTCAAGAAGAAGCTCAGTTTCGAAATTCCGGCTGAGCGTGTAACAGCCGAAGTCGACAAGGTGTTTTCCGATATCAGAAAGCGTGCGGTCATACCCGGATTCAGGAAGGGCAAGGCTCCTCAGGGGCTTATTCGCAAGACGTATCAGGATCAGGTCGAAGGTGATGTCGTAAAAAATCTTTTTAACGATACCTATTTCAAGTATCTGCAGGATAACAGCATCCATCCTGTTGCTCATCCGGTGATCGACACTGAAACACTTGTGGATGGTTCGCCGTTCAAGTACACTGCTACCATCGAAGTCTACCCTGAAGTCGCAGTCAATGAGTACGAAGGATTGGAAGTGACCAGGGAGAAATACTCTGTTGACGCAAAAGGGGTCGATACACGTATCCAGCAGATGCGCGATAACCTTTCCCAACTCAAGCCTGTTGAAGATGAGCGTCCTGCTCAGTCCGGTGATTTTGCCATAATCGATTTCGAAGGATTCGTGGACGGCAAGCATCTTGAGGGTGGCGATGCCACTGACCATCAGCTTGAACTCGGGAGCAGCTCTTTTATCCCCGGTTTTGAGGAGCAGGTGGCAGGGATGAAGGTCGGTGAACAGAAACGGATCAGCCTCTCATTCCCCGAGGGGTACCAGAGTGCAGAGCTTTCCGGTAAGCCGGTTGAATTCGATGTCACCCTGAAAGAAATAAAAGTTAAGGAAGTGCCAGAACTTGACGATACGTTTGCCATGGAGTTCGGCGACTTCAAGACTCTGGCTGAACTGAAGGCAAAAGTTGCCGAGACTCTGGAGAAGCAGGAGAAGGAGCGGATAGAGCGTGAATTCAAGGATTCTTTGATCAAGTCTCTGGTCGAGAAGAACGATTTTGAGCTTCCGGATGCAATGGTCGACCGTCAGCTTTCTTCCATGCTCGAGAACACCAAGCAGCGTCTCCAGTACCAGAACCTTTCCCTTGAGATGATGGGGTTGGATGAGAAAAGGTACAAGGAGCAGTTCAGGGCAGTTGCTGAGAATCAGGTAAAAGGAGCACTGCTGCTTCACGAACTCGCTGAAAAGACCGGTGTGGAAGTTGCTGAGAGCGATTTTGAGGCGCGTCTCAGGAAGATTTCCGAAGAGAGCGGCCAGGATTACGAAAGGATCAGCAAGTATTATCGACAGAGCGCTGACGCTAAAGGCAGCCTTGATGAGCAGATCAGGGAAGAGAAGGTGCTGGATCTGATCGCTTCAAAAGCCAAGATCACCGAGCTGGATAAAAAAGAGATACAGAAGAGCAGCAATCCGGCTGCGTAAGCGCTGATTAGAGAGGTTTTTATATGCTGGTCCCAATGGTAGTTGAGCAGAGTGGTCGCGGTGAGAGGGCCTTTGATATATATTCCCGGCTTCTCAAGGAGAGGATTATCTTCCTTGGGGGTCCTATTGATGATGCACTCTCCAACCTTATAATAGCACAGCTGCTTTTCCTCGAGTCTGAAGACCCTGACAAGGATATCCATCTCTATATAAATTCTCCGGGCGGAGTTGTTACCTCCGGTATGGCGATTTATGATACGATGCAGTATATACGTCCGAATGTATCGACGATTTGTGTTGGTCAGGCCGCTTCCATGGGAGCGATTCTTCTCTCGGGCGGCGAGAAGGGAAAACGTTTTTCCCTGACCCATTCGCGCATTATGATTCATCAGCCTCTTGGCGGATTCGAGGGGCAGGCGACCGATATCAGTATCCATGCCCAGGAGATACTGAGAATGAAACATAAATTGAACGAGATTCTTGCTCTTCATACCGGCCAGCCTTTTGACAAAGTCGAAAGGGATACTGATCGCGATTTTTTTATGTCGAGTCAGGATGCCTGTACGTACGGTCTGGTTGATTCTGTTCTGACGCGGAATCCGGCAGCAGGAGGTAATTAATGAGTAATCGTGATGACAGGACTGATGCTCTTGTCTGCTCATTCTGCGGCAAGGGGCAGGAAGAGGTAAAAAAACTTATCGCCGGTCCGACCGTCTATATCTGCGACGAGTGCATAGAGTTATGTAATGACATCATTGCCGAAGAGATACGGCTTGAAGAGACCGAGGGCCCGGATATCAACAAGCTGCCGAAGCCTCTGGAGATCAAAGAGGTGCTCGACGAGTATGTAATCGGTCAATTCGGCGCCAAAAAGACCCTGGCTGTTGCCGTGTACAACCATTACAAGCGTATCGAGTACATGGGGAAGCCGACTGATGTCGAGATGCAGAAGAGCAACATCCTCCTGCTCGGTCCTACCGGTTCAGGGAAAACGCTGCTGGCCCAGACTCTTGCCAGGATACTCAAAGTCCCTTTTGCCGTTGCTGATGCAACGAATCTCACCGAGGCCGGCTATGTCGGTGAGGATGTCGAGAATATCATCCTGAACCTCCTGCAGGCGGCTGATTATGATGTAGAGCGTGCCCAGAAAGGGATAATCTACATTGACGAGATCGACAAGATCGCCCGGAAGACCGACTCTCCTTCGATTACCCGCGACGTCTCTGGTGAGGGTGTCCAGCAGGCGCTGCTCAAGATTATAGAGGGGACAGTTGCGAGCGTGCCACCAAAGGGCGGCCGCAAGCACCCTCAGCAGGAGTTCCTGAAGGTTGACACCACCAATATTCTCTTCATTTGCAGCGGCGCTTTTGCCGGTCTGGAAAATGTCATTCAGCAGCGAACCGGGGTGAAGACTCTCGGTTTCGGCGCTGACATCAAGAAGAAAGTGGAAAAGAAGGCAGGTGAGCTTTTAAGTCTGGTCACCCCTGAAGACCTTCTTAAATACGGCTTCATCCCCGAGTTTATCGGCAGACTCCCGGTTCTGGCAACGCTTACCGAGCTTGACGAGGAGGCGATGGTGCAGATCCTCAAAGAGCCGAAGAATGCCCTGGTGAAGCAGTATCAGAAGCTTTTCGAGATGGAGCATGTGAAGCTGAAATTCACCGACGGATCCCTGGCTGCGATCGCCAAGGAAGCGCTCAAGAGAAATACCGGTGCACGCGGACTTCGCTCCATACTTGAGAATGCGATGCTGGATATAATGTACGAGATCCCCTCTCAGTCAATGGTCAAAGAGGTCGTCATAAGCGAAGATGTCATCTTCCGCAAAGAGAAGCCGATAGTCGTCTATGAAGGTATGGCTGAAACTGCATAAAGGTGAATATGAAAAGTACAGACAGTATGCAAAATCCGGAAGAGAGGGAGCTTAAAAAGTTTCCTCTTTTGCCTTTAAGGGACATTGTCGTCTATCCGGGGATGGTCGTGCCGCTCTTTATCGGTAGGAGCAGTTCAGCATCAGCGCTGGAAGCAGCCATGAGTTCCGGCCGTTTGATATTCCTTGCGGCCCAGAGAAACTCCCAGACTGAAGAGCCTCTCCCTGAGGATATATACTCGGCCGGCACACTCTGTCAGGTCATCCAGTTACTGAGACTCCCGAACGGGAATGTGAAAGTCCTGGTGGAAGGGAAGTCCCGCGGATTGATACATGAGTTTGAGTTCAACGGTGAATACTACTCCGTGGATGTGATCGTCCATCAGGACAGTGATGATGGACCGTCTGCCGAGGTGACATCACTCATGGCAGAGGCTTATGCACAGTTCTCGACCTACCATGCCGAGACCAAGAACAGTTTGAGTCCGGATATCGTTACCGGGATCGCCAAGATCAACGAGCCTGATCTTCTCGTGGACTCGATGGCTGCACATCTTAATCCAAAACTTGAGGACAAGCAGGCTATCCTAGCTAATTTTAACGTAAAAGAACGCCTTGAAACGCTTATTTCAATTCTCCTTTGTGAAACTGAAGTCCATCAGCTTGACCAGAAGATCAAGGAACGCGTCAAGAAGAAGATGGAGAAGAATCATAAAGAGTACTACCTGAACGAACAGCTGAAGATCATCCATAAAGAGCTTGGAAAAAAGGACGAGCATGCTGAGGAGTATAAGGAGCTGGAGGTGCGTATTGCGTCCAAAAAGCTCTCTCCGGAGGCGAACAGCAAGGCTCTTGCTGAACTGAAGAAGCTCAAGATGATGTCTCCTGTCTCTGCCGAAGCAGCCGTGATACGTAACTACATCGACACTATACTTGATCTGCCCTGGAGTACGGTCAGCAGGACCTCCCGGGATATCATCTTTGCTGCTAAAGTCATGGATGAAGACCATTACGGACTTGACAAGGTAAAGACAAGGATCCTCGAACATCTTGCGGTTCAGACCCAGGTCAGGAAATTAAAGGGCCCGATACTCTGCCTGGTCGGCCCTCCAGGTGTCGGCAAGACCTCTCTGGCCCGCTCGATCGCCAGGGCTACGTCGAGAAAATTCGTCAAAATGTCTCTCGGCGGTGTGCGGGACGAAGCCGAAATCCGTGGTCACCGGAGGACTTACATCGGTGCCATGCCGGGTAAGATACTGATGAACCTGAAAAAAGCCGGTGTCAGTAACCCGCTTTTCCTGCTGGACGAGATTGACAAGCTCAGTTCCGATTTCCGCGGGGACCCTGCTTCAGCACTCCTGGAGGTTCTGGATCCGGAGCAAAACTCCCGCTTCAATGACCATTTCCTTGATATCGATTACGATCTTTCAAGGGTCATGTTCCTTGCAACTGCGAATTCAGTGCATAACATTCCGCGCCCCCTTATCGACCGAATGGAGATCATCAGGCTCGAAGGCTACTCTGACAGCGAAAAACTCAATATCGCCATGCATTATCTGGTTCCGAAGCAGCTTAAGGAGACCGGGCTCAGCTCCAGGCAACTCGATATATCCGATGAGGCAATCCTGAAGCTGATCAACTGCTATACCCGTGAGCCGGGAGTCAGGGGGCTTGAGCGCCAGATTTCCGCCCTCTGCCGTAAAGTCGTGCATGCCAAGGTAAAAGGGGAACGGTGGAGTCACAGGATAGATCCGGACGATGTCGCAACTCTGCTGGGCCCGGAAAAATTCAGTGAAGAGAGGGTACGTCCTGCTACTATTGCCGGTGTTGTCAACGGACTTGCCTGGACCGAGGCCGGAGGTGACATCCTTCAGATCGAGGTTTCCGTTGTCCCGGGTAAAGGAAAGCTCATTATTACCGGCAAGCTTGGTGAGGTCATGAACGAATCTGCCCAGGCAGCCATGACCTATGTAAGGTCACGTTCCGAGATCCTTGATATCGAGAAGGATTACTTCCAGAACGTGGATATTCATATCCATGTGCCGGAAGGGGCGATCCCGAAGGATGGGCCATCCGCAGGGGTGACAATGGCAACAGCGTTGATCTCTGCCATCATATCCAGACCTGTTGATTCTACCCTTGCGATGACCGGCGAAATATCGCTGCAGGGGAGGGTGCTGCCGATCGGGGGCCTGAAGGAAAAGCTGATGGCTGCTGTCCGGTCAGGCGTAAAGACAGTCATTATTCCGGAAAAGAATGCAAAAGACCTGAAGGAGATCGGTCAGGAGATTCTTGAGAAGCTTGAGATTGTCCCTGTAGGTGATATGGATACACTGCTCTCCAGTGCACTCAATATCGGCTTCGTCCATCCTTCCCGTACTGTCAAGAGCGGGACGCTTCCGGAGCCTGCCGGCATTGTTACCCACTGATAAAAACCTTGACAGGGACTTCCTGGCTCTGGTATAAGATTGTTTCCTTTGAACGCACCAATTCTTTGGGGTAGTAGCTCAGTCGGTTAGAGTGCTGGCCTGTCACGCCAGAGGTCGCGGGTTCGAGCCCCGTCTGCCCCGCCATTTAAAAGTACAAGGGCGAATAGCTCAGCTGGGAGAGCGCCAGCCTTACAAGCTGGATGTCACAGGTTCGATCCCTGTTTCGCCCACCAAAGA
>VFJK01000114.1 GCA_009886125.1 Geobacter sp.
ACCAATGTCTACGGTATCCTTTCGCTGGTCTTCTGGACCATGACCATTCTGGTAACTGCTGAATATGCCTGGCTGGCCATGAGTCTTGGCAGGAAAGGTCAGGGGGGCGAGATTGTTCTGCGGGAAATCATCATCAAGCTCTTCAAAAAAGGGCGGATTCTGGGCTTTGCCGGTTTTCTCTCTTTTCTGGGAGTGTCGCTGCTGCTCGGCGATGGCGTCATCACTCCGGCGATTTCAATCCTCTCGGCGGTGGAAGGGCTGCTGCTGATCCCGGCTTTGGCCGCCACCAAACAGACTGTCCTGGTATTTATCGCCGCCCTTATAGCCTTTACCCTCTTTTTCTTCCAGTCACGCGGCACCGACAAGATGGCCAGCATCTTCGGGCCTATCATGGTGGTCTATTTCGGCGCACTGCTGGTGTCCGGGCTAATCTCCATCTCCGGGACCCCCGGCATCGTTGAGGCAATCAATCCCTGGCACGCCCTGGAGTTTTTTCGCGAAAACGGTTTTGCAGGCTACATCGTCCTTTCGGAAGTAATCCTCTGCTCCACCGGCGGCGAAGCGCTCTACGCCGATATGGGGCATCTGGGGAAGAAGCCGATCATCAGGGCATGGTATTTCGTCTTCGCCGCCCTCTACCTGAATTACCTCGGTCAGGGGGCTTTCATCCTCCGCAACCCGGAAGCCAAAAACATCCTCTTCGCCATGATCCAGAGTCAGTCTGCCCTCCTCTACATCCCATTTCTTTTATTAACGATCATGGCCACCATCATCGCTTCCCAGTCCATAATCAGCGGGGTCTTCTCCATTGTCTACCAGGGGATCACCACACGCCTGATGCCGCTTTTCAGGGTTGATTATACCTCCAGCAGTATCCAGTCGCAGATCTATATCGGCGCGGTCAACTGGGCCCTGATGGTGGCAGTCATCTTTGTCATGTTTTTCTTCCAGAAATCGGGCAATCTGGCCGCAGCCTACGGTATGGCGGTCACCGGTTCCATGACCATCACCGCAATCATGATGATCATGGTCTTCTCCAAAACCACCAAGCTGTGGAAGGTGCCAATCGTCATACTGATCGCCATGATCGATATCGTCTACTTCACCTCGACCTTCTCCAAGTTCCCCCATGGCGCCTATTGGTCGCTTATTCTGGCCTCGATTCCGTTCATAACTATCATGATCTGGACCAAGGGGCAGGCAACCCTTTACAAGGCGCTCCGGCCGCTCGAACTGGAGACATTCCTGATCAGTTATGAGCAGATATTCCTTAAAAACAGGAACATCCCCGGTACCGCCCTCTTCTTCACCAAAGAGTGGTTCGTTGTCCCGCCGTATGTCATTCACTGCATCATCAGAAGCAATATCATCTACGAACGGAATGTCTTTATATCGATAGTACGTACCGATGAGCCCTTCGGGGTCTATACAGCTCTTCAGCCTGGCATCGGGCCCGGACTGGACTCATTCGAAATCCGGGCCGGCTATATGGAGATGATCGAGATTGAGAAGCTGTTGAAAGAGAATGGCATAAACGAGAAAGTCATTTTCTACGGCATCGAAGAGATAGCAACCAATAATCCGGTCTGGCGGGTGTTCAGTACGATCAAAAAACTCACTCCCAACTTTGTACAGTTCAACAAACTGCCGTCAAGCAAGCTGCAAGGGGTCGTCACCAGGGTCGAGATGTAGGATTATGCGCTCTGAACAGTCTGAGTCTGCTCCAGCAGAGTAGCGAGCATTCCGGTTCTTGGCATTGCCACCCCTTTTCCAGCACCAGCTTCCAGCGGTATCCTGAAGATCGAGCCGATCTCAAGCGCTCGCCCCTCTTCGCGGTCTATCTGCATCGAAGGCCGGTACTCTCCCATGTTGTCGGTAAACTCGATCATACTGTCGGCAAATTTCTCCGGGATGGCAGAATTCAGCCCCTGCCCGTTCCCGGCAATGATGACTTCGAGCATGATCTGGCGGATCAGTTCTCTGGTTGCCGGAACTGCAAGCAGCCTGTCCACTGACTGTTCCAGAAGCGCTGAAAGCCCGTTGAACGGGATGTTCCAGACCAGTTTCTCCCAGCGGGCCCGCTTCAGGTCAGCGGTTGTCCTGCAGTCCACGCCTGCCGCACAGAACATCTCTGCAAGCCTTTCCAACTGAACAGCATCTCTCCGGACAAACTCTCCGAGAACAATTCTTCCTGCTCCGAGATGATGGATGTTCCCCGGCTCGCCCCGATTGGAGCACAAAAAGGCAACACCACCGATAATCCGCTCAGCTCCGAAAAGTTCCGCAAGTGACTCTTCATTGCCCAGGCCGTTCTGAAGGGTCAGTATCACTGTATCAGCCGATAAGAGCGGTGCGATCAGCTCCTGATACCGGTCATTGGCAAAGGTCTTGAGTCCGACAATGACAAGATCGGCCGTTCCCATCTCTGCCGGAGTGCGCCATGCATGTACTTTCGGAAGGGAAAAATCACCGTTTATCGAATAGACCTGCAGACCGCTCCTCTTGACCGCATCATAATCACGGCGCAGCAGAAAGTGCGTTTCAACGCCGCTTTTCTGAAGAAGTGCTCCGTAATAAAGCCCGAGCGCACCGGCTCCGACAACTGCTACTCTCATGGATCCACCTGCCCGCAGATCGCCTGGAAAGGGGCCGGCTTCGTAAGCATCTCCAGCATCTCTTCATGGATCAGCCCGTTGCTGGCGACTATCCGGTGGTTATAGACCGAATACGGCTTGCCCTCAAATCCGGTCACTCTCCCTCCTGCTTCTGAAACAAGGAGCTGTCCGGCAGCCACATCCCACGGTTTAAGCTTGCACTCCCAGAACCCGTCGAGCCGCCCGGCAGCGACATAGGCCAGATCAAGCGCAGCGGCTCCTGCCCTTCGTATCCCGCGAGCACTCATCTGAAAATTCACGAAATGTGAGAAATTATTCTCCGGGTCTGTCGCATTGTCATACGGGAACCCGGTCGCAAGAAGGGTACTGCAAAGCGGAGCGCGAGGGGAGACCGCTATACGGGAGCCGTTGACCCATGCCCCTTCACCTTTGACAGCAGTGAACATCTCATCCATCATCGTATGATAGATGACCCCGAGAACAACTTCACCATTGACTTCAAGGGCTATTGAAACCGCAAACCAGGGGAATCCGTGGGCAAAGTTGGTTGTCCCGTCAAGCGGGTCTATGATCCATTTGTGGGTCGCACCTCGGTCCTGATAAAGATTCTCTTCAGCCAGAAAATCATGTCCGGGAAATGCCTGTGCAAGCCCGCCGACAATGATATCTTCAGATCCCCTGTCGACCTCGGTGACAATGTCTATCACCCCCTTGTGCTCGATAGTCAGGGGTGTCCAAAGCCTTGACCGCTGAAACTGTCCGGCCTCTTTTGCCAGTTCCACAGCTTTTTCAAGGAATTCTTTCATTTCAGATGCCATTTCAGAACCTACTTTCGCGGGATGGTTATGCAGAGACATTCACCTTCGGCGTATATCGTCTTGCCGCAGAATATGCGCCCATGGACCATGATCTTGCGCCCTTCAGCTGAGACCACTCGGCTTTCGACGGTGACGACTTTCTGCAGGGGGAGAAGATTCCTGAAGCTGACGTTGAGATTGCCGACGACGATGGGATAACCGGCCGCCCAGGCAGCAAGACCGAGTGCCTCATCCATGACAGCAGCTACCGAGCCGCCGTGGGCATGCCCGGGAGGGCCTTCTGTCTCAGGGCCGAACCAGATCCGGGCATGAAGGTGTTTTTCCTCGTCGCGAAAGTAGCGGACCCGAAAGCGTTTTCCGTCAGGCTCTCCGGAGACGAAGCGAAGCGACTCGCCCACCAGCGACGGCGCATCAAACTCTACCCAGCCGGTTTCACCATCGAGATTGACGGCCGGCAGGTTTTCTTTCACAGCTCGTGTTTTCGGCATGTGTCCTCTTTGAATGTTGACAGAGCAGCCCATTGTCAGTACATTTCATCAGTTTTTTGCATAGATACTAAAAAACCCGAATCAGAAGGAAAAAGCAAGATGATTTATCCGAAACGAGCCATCAGTCGCGGCTACACGAACCGCATCCTCTCCGTAGACCTCGACAGTGGTTCCATGACTGCTCCGGATCTCGACCCGAAGGTGAGAGATTTCTTCATCGGCGGGCGGAGTCTGGGTCTTTATCTCCTCCACAGCACCACAACCCCTGACACGACTGCTGCCGACCCCTGCAATCCGCTGATACTTGCCAACGGCCCGCTCGGCGGCATCCCGCAGTTTCCGGGCACGGCAAAAGCAATGGCCATCTCTCTCTCCCCGCTGACCGGAGTTCCCGGAGTTTCCAACTTCGGCGGCTATTTCGGAGCATTTCTCAAATATGCCGGATTCGATGCCCTGAAAGTCACGGGCAGAAGCAGCAGCGAGATCATTCTGGTGATTAACGGCTTTACCAATAAGGTCAGCATCGAGGAAGCGCCTCACGATGAAGAAGCGTTCGACCTCCAGGGGCACATTGCGGAGCGCTTTACTGCCGCCGGCTACGACAAGCGGAACATCGCCTTCATGTCCACCGGTATCGGGGCGATCAATACTGCTTACGGCTGCATAAACAGTCACTACTTCGACGTCACCAAGCCGGCCAGGGATGGCGGCAAGGGGGTCTGGAGAACCAAGCAGGCCGGGCGCACAGGCATCGGTTCGGTCATGCGCGGCAAGGGGCTGCTCGCCATCGTCGTGCTGGCTGAATATCCCCATGGTGACAACCCTTACGGCGCGTCTGACTGGGAAAAGGTCCGGGATGCCGGCAGACGTCTGCACAAGATTGTCAAAGAGGTCGATCCGCAACAGTTGAAGATGGCCCGAAAAGGGAGCGTCGGGCTGATAACCTTCATGAACAAGCACGAATACCAGTCCTTGCCGGTCAACAATTTCCAGGGGGGTTCCGATCCCCGGGCCCACCAGATCTGCGGCAAGCATTATGCCGAGCATCTGTTCGAGCATCGCGGCATGGACGGCTGTTTTCCGGGCTGCAACCTGCAATGCAACAAAGGCGGCTGGGTAACGCTCGTCTCCGGCTCCCATGCCGGTCAGAAAGTCTGGGTCGATGGCCCCGAGTACGAGACTGCCGCGGGTTTCGGCTCCAACCTCGGCATCTGGAGCGCTGAGTTCATCATGGAAGCGAACTGGCACTGCGATAATTACGGCTACGATACTATCTCGGCCGCAACCATCATGGCCTTTCTGATGGAGTGCTTCCAGAGAGGCTATCTGACAAAAGATGATGGCGACGGTCTGGAGTTGACCTGGGGGGACGAGGCTTCGGCGCTGACGTTCCTGCACCGGCTCGCTCACGGCGAATCTGCCATGGCGCAGACTGCCGGCAAAGGGATGCTGGCGATTGAAAAATGGGTTGCAGAGCGCTTTGAAAAGCGTACCGGCAAAAATCCGGCAACAGAGCTGGCGATCTTCGCCATGCAGACCAAAGGACTCCCCTTCTCATTCTACCGCACCCACCGATCTCTTTCGATGCAGGGCTCATACGCTGCAGCGAGTGATATCGGCGCGCACCACGCCGCTGCGTGGCTCATCAAGGCTGACCTCCTCGGTGCCTTCCCGACCTTTCAGGACAAAGCACGAGCCCTTATGACCTATCCCCGGGTACGACTCGGTAACGATAATCTCGGTGTCTGTAAACTCCCATGGGTGGATGTCTTCAATCCTGAATCTGCCAAGCGTGTGAACGAGGATATCTATATTAATCCGGCATCACAGGATATCTATGCCGATTTCTACAACGGAGTTCTCGGCACCGATCTCACCTGGGAGCAGATCTTCGAGCAGACCGACCGGGATATCAATCTGCAGAGAGTCATGAATGTCATGAAGTACGGATCAGATACTGCCTCTTTTGACTGGATACCTGACCGGGCTATCGGGCCGACAGAGGACAGCCTTTATGAGGCAGAAGGGGATTATTGTGACAACGAGGTTGCTGTGGCCATGGGGAAAGAGCTTTCAGCTATAGCTGCGATCTCCACAGCTGAAAAACGGCAGATCCTCATGGCTCATCGGAAAAATGAGCTGAGACGTCTGGTTGCAGTCTACTACGAAGAGCGTGGCTGGAACGAAAAAGGTATCCCGCGGATAGAGACTCTTCAGCGACTCGGACTCTGGGATTTTATGGAAGACGCTACAAGGAAAAAGCTCTCGGAGCTTCTCTGACCCGTTCGCTTGTCTTTTGTACTTCCTCCGGTACAATTTGAATGCCGAACATTCCAGGATATCAGGAGGAAAACAGTATGAACGAAAAAACAGGGATCATCACCTTCAAAGGTAATCCATTCACACTGCTTGGACCAGAGTTGAAAGTCGGAGATAAAGCACCCGGATTCACGGTTGTCGATAACGGGCTAACCCCTGTGTCTCTGGCAAGCTACAAAGGGAAGATCAAGATCATCAGCGCTGTACCATCGCTCGACACACCCGTCTGCGATACCGAGACCCGCCGGTTCAATCAGGAAGCCGCTGCCCTCCCGGAAAACGTCGTTGTCCTGACTATTAGCCTCGATCTGCCGTTTGCGCAGAAGAGATGGTGCGGGGCAGCAGGCATCGACAAGGTCACGACGCTTTCCGACTATCAGGAGCGCTCGTTCGCAGATGCTTACGGAGTTCTGATAAAAGAGCTGAAGCTGCTTGCACGGGCTGTTTTCATCATTGATGCAACCGACACCATCAGATATATCCAGATCGTTCCTGAAGTCACCAGTGAACCGGACTATGCAGCAGTAATCGGGGCGGTCAAATCTCTTCTCTGAAGACTCCGTGACGGGGAGAGCCGTATCGAACGGAAACAGCCGGGGCTGATCGCCGGCAGAATGTTTTAATATGCTCCGCCGGTCAACCTGTGCCGGGAACGAACACCCACCGCAAATGTAAAAGCATAGGCGTTGCAGTGAGAGACGGCTCTCACCGTCACGGAGTCAATTCTTCCATAAAGGCCGGTACCATCATGCAGGAAACCCGTCAGGCCGCTGACAACAACCGTCGATGGGTCATCTTTTTCGTCCTCTCCCTGATCTATATCCTCGTATATTTCTACCGGGTGTCGCTGGCAGTCATCGCCGGCGACCTCTCCCGGGAACTCTCGCTCACACCATCTGATCTCGGCCGGCTCTCCGGTATTCTTTTTTATGTCTACGCGGTGGCGCAGCTTCCCCTTGGGCCTCTCATCGACCGGCTTGGCGGCAGAGTGATCATAAGCTGTTGCGGGATACTCACCACTATCGGCGGATTCCTGTTCGCTTCCGCCACAAACCTTGAAACAGCAATGGCCGCCAGGATACTGATCGGAATCGGCACGGCCTCGGTTCTGATGGCTACCTTCACGATATTCAGCCACTGGTTCAGCAAAAAGGAGTTCGGCAGGGTTTCAGGCTTGATGGTCGCAGTCGGCAACATAGGCAACCTGATCGGCACAGTTCCCCTTGCAGTCGCAGTCGGCGCCTTCGGCTGGAGGACTTCATTCGTCGTTATGGCCGTACTTCAGGGGATCGTGACACTGGTTGTCTATGCAACCGTGAGGAACAGGCCGGCGGCCATTTCAGGAGATTCGCCTGCTACCGAAAAAACCGGAATGATGTCCGCATGGAAAGAGATCTTCGGCAGGCGTGACTTTCTTCTGCTCGGCGTGGTGTCATTCTTCTGGTATGGCAACTATCTTGCCGTACAGGGGCTCTGGGGCGGCCCCTATCTGATGGAGATACTGCATATGTCCCGCACCGGTGCAGGCCAAATGCTCATTTTCACCTCAATCGGCTTTATCGTCGGCAGTCTGACAATCGATCTGATTGCGCGGAGGGTTTTCAATTCATACAAAAAGACGCTCCTCGCTGGTCAGGCCCTGTTGTTCCTGCTCATGAGCGGATTTCTGGGGTGGGGCGAAAAGCTGCCGGAAAGCGTGCTGGTGATCTGGTTTTTCTGCATAGGGCTTGCTGTTTCGGCAGGGGTGATGATCTATCCGATCATACGGAACAGCTTCAGGGTCGAAATAGTAGGGACCGCACTGACTTCGCTGAACTTCTTTGTACTGATGGGAGCTGCGGTCACGCAGCATCTGATGGGAATCATCATCGAACATCTCGGGAAAGGTTCCGGCGGCATGACGCCGGGAGCGTTTCATGCCGCCTTTCTCTTTCCGATGATCGGTCTTGCAGCCGCGATACTGCTTTATCTGCCGGTTAAGGAGAGGGTCTAACTTTCACACAACTCCTTCCGCTCCTGCCTGTTGCCTCAGTTGATAATACTGGTAATTATGTAGTCTTGAGTAAAAATCGTATATGAATAACTGCCATTAGGTTTTTTCTCGATGCGAAGATAGTAGATTGCCCCAGCTGTCGTGGTACCACTGAATGTTATTGGGTCTGAAGGCAGAGGAAGAAGACTTCACGCGACAAACATTGGGAGAGATTCAGTAAAAGTCCGTTACCTTATCAAAGGTAACTTTGATGCTGCTGGAGGAGCTGCAAACCTTGCCGGAATATGAGCAGCTCCGCTTGCTGGCTGATCTGAAGGAGAAGAAGTCGAAGGGGTGAGATGGGGACATCCTTCCACGGGAAACCCATAGGGGTCGTGAAACCCATAGGGGTCGCGTCTACACAATACACAAAACACCATACTTAATTCAAAAGGTGGCCGACAGGCCGCCCTTCTTTTTTCGGAACCGAATTTGAGATTGCGTAATTATGTTGTGATGGTATAGTGTGCCATATGGTTGCGAAACTTCTCCATTGTTCCCGCTTTGTGTATACGGATGGCGCTCTGCGCGAGATGGTTCTCTGGCCGGTGCCGCGGGCCATTCATCGCCCGAATGGTCTGAAATACCGGCTCTATTACGGGGACGTAGAAGGAAATTGCCTGGTAAGATACGACAATGAACGGGGCAAGGGGGATCATCGGCACGGCATTGACGGAGAGAACTCCTATCGGTTCAGTGGTGTTGATACTCTCGTAATGGACTTTCTGGCAGACATCAGGCGTATTCGGGGAGAATAGGGATGGACAAAGATATAAAAGTTGAAATCAGGGATTCTGAAGAATCCGGCCAGGAGTTTATCAAGGCCTGGCACCGGGCTGAAGCCGGTGAGGCAGTTGAGGCGCCGGTGGATCGGCTCTATTTTCAGGATCTCGGAGCACTCCTCCAGGCGCTGACGCCGCGCCGGTTAGAGTTGCTCAAGAGGCTTCACGATGACGGTTCCGAAAGTGTCCGCGCCCTTGCCAGAAAGCTGTCACGGGATTACAAGAATGTGTACAACGATGTGCAGGCTCTGGAGCGGGTGGGGCTAATTGTCCGGACAGCGGGTAAACTACTCTCGGCACCGTGGGACAGGGTGGTAGCGGAGATCAGGCTGGCAGCCTAGGGGAATTAGGTAAGGTGTCGCCGTAACTCGAAAGGCGGCCAAGTGGCCGCCTTTCGAGTTACTACAAAGAATTTTCTTGCCGCCTATTATCGTCTGTGGCACAGTATCAAGTACTTAATACGGTATTTCAAGGAGTACCTGTATGAATACCATCCCAGCTCAGGAATTGAAACGACGCGGCCTAGCAGCGGTTGACGGGCTTATCGCACAGGGTGACGTTCATGTCATACGTAACAACCGGCCCGAGTACGTCATACTGACCGAGGCGCGCTATGCAGAACTGGTGGCCGAGGCGGAGGAAGCCTATCTGGCACGGGTGAAGGCATCGCTGGAGGATGTGAAGGCCGGACGGGTACGACGATTCGCCTCTGCCGATGAACTGCTGCAGGCGCTCGACCTCGACGGAGAGTAAGCGTGTTCAGCGTAACCACTTCTGATCAGTTCCTCCGGCAAGCACGGAAGTTCTTTAAAAAGCATCCTGACCTGAAGCTCCGTTTCGCGTCGGTCTTCGAGGCTCTTAAGCAGGATCCGTTTCAACCGGGCCTCGGACTGCATCAACTTGCCGGCAAACTTTCCGGCTGCCATGCCGTCAGGCTGACCTACAGTTACCGCATTACCCTGACCGTCATGATAACCGAACAGGAGATCATCCTCCTCGATATCGGCAGCCATGACGAGGTGTACCGGTAGGGGGGCGTTTGTATCGGCCGGGGACGGAATTCGGGCAATACTCTCTACAAAAGGCATGCTCCATGAGCGGGAACATGGTACACTCGATCTGCATTAACCACAGGAACAGACTCCTGTGGTTTTTTTACGAAAGTAAAAGAGAGAGTCCCCCATGAACCCTGCAACATTTTCATCTCTCCAGCCGATAGCCACCAGGTTCAAGAATCTGGTCTCACCCCAGTCGTGAAACGGGAGCGGAACAGACCGGGCCTGACCACTGCTGCGCTGCCGTGCGCTGACACCGGCCAGGCCTTTACCGGACTGATAACTGCCCACCACGGCGTGGAGGTCGAGGTGCGTTTCACCACCGGCAGATGCCGCATGGTGAGGGTCAAGCGGAATTCCGGTCATGTGGTGGGTGACGATGTGATGATCGTGGGCGAGGTCCTGCAGCGACAGCCCCGCCGGACCGAACTCAGGCGACGCGATGCCGGTGGCGGTGTTCACCTGGTGGCGGCTAACCTGGATGTACTCGGGATCGTGGTAGCGCTCAACTCGATGTCCGGATTCATCGACCGGGCGATTGTCGCAGCACGGGTGGCACAGCTGCAGCCGTTCATCGTGGTTAACAAGTGCGACCTGGACGACACCACCGCCCTGCTGATCAACCTGAAGCGGATTTATGCCGACTCAGTACCGATATTTGCCATCAGTGCCAAGGGGCAGACCGGCCTGGATCCGCTGCTGTCGTTTCTGAATCAAGGGCATCGGGGGGTATTTGTCGGCTCCAGCGGCGTTGGCAAGAGTTCGCTCTTGAACGCCCTCTGTCCTGATACCGGGCTCAAGGTGGGCAAGGTCAGCGATTACAACGGCCTGGGGCGACACACCACAACCGTTTCCACCCTGCATACCCTGTCCGGCGGCGGCGAACTGGTGGACACCCCCGGTTTCAGGGATTTTGGTCTGGTGGACATTCTGACTGACGAGCTGGCAAGCCACTTCCCCGGCTTCGAGAAACATGACGGAATCAGCTGCCGCTTCCGCAACTGCCGGCACCGGACTGAACCGGGATGTGCCATCATCAGCCTGGTGGAGCAGGGAGAGATCACTGCCGATCGTTACGCCGTCTATCTGGAACTGCTGGCAGAGGTGGAGAAAGATCAGGAGAAGGCCCGCAGCAGGGATTGGCAAAACTAAAATGCCCTCTTTCGAGAAAAATACAGGGACAGCATACTTAATTCAAAAGGCGGCCGATCGGCCGCCTTTTCTGTTGAGGAGCGGGTTATTCCCTGACAAAGGTATCCATATCGGATTCGTCCACCATCCCCATGATCCTCGAATACTCCGCTTCGATCAGCAGGTAGTGGTTATGGGTCTCACGGACATTCAGCTCGAATACCGCTCGCACATCGGGGTCGTCGATCATGCCGGCAAGTGCCCGCAGGGCTTCTTCCAGCTGTTTCTCCTTGTCCAAGGCCACTTCAAGAGCTTTTTTCTCGGTAAAATTCGACCCGCATCTCTTTTTCGCCACGGCAAGCCAGGTTTGTTCGTCGGTTTCCTGGACTGCCAGGAAATCATCAAGGGAAGGGATATCGGACCCGGGATAGATCCGGTGGAATTGACCCGCATGCTCACGCTCTTCCTTGGCCAACTGCTCAAAGGTCTTTTTTGCGCGAGGATCCGTGAGCTGCAGGGCACCGTACTGGTAAAAGAGCATGGCACTCTTTTCTGTATGCAGCGAGCGTTTGATGGCTTCCTGGACTTCTGCTTTCATAGTCGTCTCCTGTTTGTTTGGTGATCTGATCCTGTGCATCGAGCCAGCAGGATTCATGGCACAAGTATACCCGAACAAAACCCAAGTACAAATTCATCGAATTCCGGGGACACCATGCTTGATTCAAAAGGCGGCCAAACGGCTCCCTTTGCTGTTCCAGGTTGTCTCTCTCCGGCAATCATCCCCCGCTATCCCGGCCTCATGCCATAACTCGGCGGCATCCTTAGTCCCGTACCCAGTGGCAGGTGTACCCCCCCGGGGTCTTCACCAGGTAATCCTGATGATGTTCCTCGGCCCGCCACCAAGGGCCTGCCGGGGTGATCTCGGTGACGATGGGCCGTTTCCACTTGCCGCTTGCATCCACCTCGGCCTTGACCTTTTGGGCGATCCGCTGCTGCTCTGCGTCATGGTAGAAGATGGCGCTCCGGTAGCTGGAGCCGGTATCGTTCCCCTGGCGGTTCAGGGTTGTCGGATCGTGCATCCGAAAGAAGAACCGGAGCAGGGCTTCGTAACTGGTCCTGGTCGGATCGAATTCGATCCGTATCGCTTCGGCATGCCCCTCATGGTTCTGATAGGTGGCGTTCGGCACCGTCCCGCCGGTATAGCCCACCTCCGTGGCGATCACCCCCGGCTGCTGGCGCAACAGGTCCTCCATCCCCCAGAAACAGCCGCCGGCCAGGGTTGCGACCTGCTTTGCCGCTGCTGCCGCGGCCTTCCGGGTTAAGTTGTACTGCAGCGGTGTCAGGCGCTGCTGCAGCTCTGCGTCCGCATATGTTTTCCCTGTCATACTCGTCTCCTTTCCAATCGCCTGGTCCACCACGCGGAGCGGACGGAATATCATCGCCAGCACCAGAAGCGCTGATATGATCCCTAATATCGTTACGATTTTCCTTTTCATGCTGTTACCTCGCTGCCCTTTCATCCCGGGTGGAGCAATCGGATCCCATTATACATCGAGACGTCATGGCTCCCGGCCCCTTTCTTTTCAAGCCGCGTTGAGAAGCTCGGCTCCTTTGTTTTTAGTATAACATACCAATTAACTCCTGAGGCCTTAATATTGCCGTATCTTCCGAGCTAATCGAACCCAGGGGGATCCCGTAACATCGCAGGATTTACGGGAAGACCACGCTGATTACAAAAGGCGGCGAATCGGCCGCCTTTGCTGTATAGTAGATAGTACCGGAATGAAGTAATTATCTGGCGGTGATACTCGACCGGCGGGTCATGACGACCTGTGCGGGGAACACAATGCAGAGCGGGGAAAGGTTATATGGGCATAGCGCAACATCCTTCAGTCGTTACCATGCCGAACGTCGCGGAGCCGTACCCGTCCCTCCTTGGCTTCCTCTGTGAGCGCTTCCCCGCCATTCCCCGGGAGATCTGGGCGCAAAGAATTGCCGAGGGAAAGGTCCTGGACGAAAATGGCCAACGGCTGACGCTGGAGACTGAATACGTCCCCTTGCGGCGGATTTTTTATTTCCGCGAGGTCCTTTGTGAGCCGCACATCCCTTTTGCCGAGAAAATTCTCTTTCTCGATCATGAGATCCTGGTCGCCTGCAAACCCCATTTTCTTCCGGTGACCCCGGGTGGACGCTATGTCGACGAATGCCTGTTGCACCGTTTGCGCAGCAGTACCGGAATTGAAGATCTGGTGCCGCTGCACCGTATAGATCGCGGCACAGCCGGCCTGGTTCTCTTCTCTGTCAATAAAAAGAGCAGAGGGCTCTACGCCGGACTCTTCCTGAACAGACAGATTGAAAAAACCTATCAGGCAGTGGCGGCATGTCAGCCGCTCCAGGGAAGAGCCTCATGGAATGTCGAGACAAGAATAGAGAGGGGAGAACCGGGGTTCCGGATGAAGACAGCACCCGGCAGGGTCAATGCCAGTTCCGCCATCAAGCTGGTGGAGGTCAGAGGGAAACTGGCCCGCTTTACCCTGCGGCCGTACACCGGCAAAACCCATCAGCTGCGGATCCACATGAGCGGTATCGGCTTTGCGATACTGAACGACCGCTATTACCCCGAGCTGCTGGCCGAAAGCGCTGACAATTTTGCCGCTCCACTCCAGCTTCTGGCGCAAAGCCTGCGCTTCAAGGATCCCCTGAGCGGCAGGGACAGAGAGTTCAGCTCCGGTCGAGAGCTGCTATGGTGATGATTTTGGATGGAATGGAGACAGCATTCTTAATTCAAAAGGCGGCGGATTGGCCGCCTTTGCTGTTTTGGGATGAAGGATGGTGCACCTCATGATGCGGCTACCAGCCGATGTAATTCAGGCGCAATTTAGCCGCAGCGGAGCCGTTTTCTCCAACCTATCTCAGTCACAGCTAGACTATAACCGGCCCCTGTTCTAGGTGTAATTCTAAATATTATCATGGGAACAGTAATACGTTTTGGGCATCCCTGAGGGCTGGTCATGAAATATAAGCTCCCCCTGATGCAGGAACCCTTTGCAACGGTTTACGGCAGCCATCCATCTTTTCGCGTTATTTTCACCCCCGCGGCGATCTTCGTTGTTAGTCTTATTTAATAATCACCGTGCCCCCTCTTCACCCGCCCGGTCGGCAGAAAAACCGGGGAAAGGCTGTCCGACGAGCTGTTTGATTCAGGCAGGCGGGTTTCACTGATAAAAATGACACTTTTTTGCAAAAATGGCGTAGATTAAGCATATAACCGAATAGTGCAGAAAATAGTAGCGACCCGGTTTTTTACCGGTAAACAGGGCCGGCAGCAGCAGCGGCCAGGGACACGCTCTATGACAGATCGGACAAGCATACCAGCAGGCAAAGGAAGCACACGGCTCATCATCCTCGCCGCATTGGCCCTTCTCCTCGTTCCGGTTACCGGCCGGGCCGAAAACAGCATTCGGCACAGCGCATCAGAGGCTCAGCCCGCTCCTGCTTTGCAGGCTGTCCATGTTACCGGGGTGCTGCCGATGAGGCAGGATGCTGTCGATACCTTCATGGTTCGCTTCGGCGACATCTCCTTATCGGTCAACTGCGGCATGGATGACTCGCCCGACCGCCTTCGTGAGCGGTCTGAGCTGCAGTCGCCGGTCAAGACGGTCGCCGCTCTGGGCAATCTAAGCGTCAAAGTCGGCTTCGCTTTTTAGTCCAAAGACTTCACACCCTGCGTACTCAAAAGGCGGCCAATCTGGCCGCCTTTCTTATTTTTGCCTGTCACCTTGGCCAGCCTTACTCCAGCAAACTTCATGGGATCAGATTTTGACGGGCTGTTGCCCTACCGTTGATTTTCCGGTAGTATCTGCTGCATTCCAACATGACGGAGTTGCCTGTGGCCAAAGAGAAGATCAGATGTACCATTACCAGCGCTGACCTTGAGACAGCGTACAGTTGTGACTGTCAGAAATGGATCCGGCACCTCGCTGCCAACCGGCTGAAAACGGATGACCTCCACCGGCTGATCAGCGGCAGATTCCCGGCGGGCAGACTGTTCGTTCCTGATATGATGGAGTTTCTGCGGAAAAACGATGCCTATCTCGACCGTTTTCTGGCCGGCCGGGGCGGCATTCAACGGGACGACCATCTCTCCATGGAATACGCCTCGGTGCGCCACCTGTTGAACAGGGAGTTTCCCGAGCTGGTTGCCGAACTTGCCGGTGGAGAAGGAAAAGTGATCAAGCGCCGGCCTGGGACCGTCGATCTTTCGCCGCTGGCTCCCCACACGAGGAAACGCTGATACACTTGACACGGTGATACCAGAAAAAAGCAAAGGCGGCTAATCGGCCGCCATGAAGTAGTCCGGATACTAACTGACAAATCCCTCAGTGTTTCCGGTTCGTTTCCCATAAAAAAAGCCCCGGGTTTCCCCGGGGCACTGGTTACAGCTGGAGTCGTTTATCAGACTCTTACTACGTTTGCGGCCTGAAGCCCTTTCGGACCCTTGGTTACTTCAAACGTGACACTATCACCTTCAGCAAGCGATTTGAAGCCGTCGCCCGAGATAGCGGAGAAATGGCAAAATACATCTTCACCACTTTCCTGCTCAAGAAAACCAAAACCCTTGCTGTCGTTAAACCATTTTACTGTTCCGTTTACCATTGTGTACTTTCTCCTGATCATGCTGTTCAATTTTGTCTGATGTATTTCAGACGTTTTATCACTAGGCGCTATTATGAGCATGAAGTCAACAACCAAATTTCAAGACGAAATCCCCGGGACAGCATATTTAATTTAAAAGGCGACCAATCGGCCGCCTTTACTGTCTGCTGAAGATCAAGATCAGTGAGTGATTGTTTCAGCCCTTGCGCCCCTTACGACCAAGCATCACTTTCCCGTGATGGGTGATGACATGAACATTGTGGTTCGGCGTCATACGGAGCTTTTTCCCCGTCATGGCTTTCATGGCGGCGTTCATCCTGCGCCGCGACATCATGGTCCTCGTTGTCATCGCTTTCATGGTTGCCACCTCCTTTGCTTTTTCAGGCGGTTTCTGATCAAACTTTTCTCTCTGAGTTTATTATACTCCCGATGCCGGCAGATGGTGTCGAAAAAGTCTCCTGACTGGTGGGAAGAAATGGATACCCGAATTTATTTTCGGGCTTGGTTCACATTACTCTGGACCGGTCGTGCGGGAGCTGCCGTCGACACGAGCCGAATTGGCCGCCTTTTCTGCAATCCGGGTGTGCAGATGCCGTCGCCAGGCTCTTGCAGATAGCAGAGACTCTGTTATGCTTCCTGAAGAGTATGACTGCAGTTTGACAGGAGGTTTCCATGTACGGCAAGGAGAGGATTTACAAGAAAGTAGAGATAATCGGCGTTGCTGCCGGGAGTATCGAGGCAGCCATCGAAACAGCTCTGGAAAAAGCGAAAGGCTCGCTGGACAAACTCTCCTGGTTCGAAGTGCAGGAGGTCCGCGGACATATCGGTCCGGATGGCAAGGTGGCCGAATATCAGGTCACGCTCAAGGTCTCCTTCGAGTTGAAGGGATAACGACGGCGAGGGTAAGCCTGTACTGATTTCTATCAGGGGTATTCGAGGGGCAGCAGGAGCCGGCGTCAGACAAGCGTCCCGGTTACTGCTGGAACTCCTGAGCATGATAGTGCATACTGTGTTTGACGTACACAAGAAGCGCAGATCCACTTTACCGGAGCAGACCACATGAACATCGAACTCACCCCGCTGCGATACCTGCTGAGCCGACGAACTGCCGAAATTGAAAGCAGCGTTGCCGGAACCGGCTATCTGGCAAAGACGGTCATCGGCGTCGGCACCTTTCTCCTCGATAACGAAGGGAACGTCGACCTGCTGACAGCCAACCAGAAAGCCACTTTCGAAAAGTTCATCCTGCCGCTGCTGGGGCCTCATCCGGGAACTCCGGCACGCAAGCACCCGGCTTCGGGACATACTGATTAAACAATAAAGGCGCCCAATTGGTCGTCTTTATTGTTATTTTACTGCGATGTGTGCCAAGTAATTCAAAATACTTACGTTGTAGAGTAGTGATCCATGGGGCCGCGTTGAAGGACCCATACCCCCTCGATTCATGGTCTTCTGATTACGAGTGATTGTTGTCATAGCGGAGGGACTGTACTATGGAGGAGAAGCGTTTCAACATTGTGTTCAGCGGAAAGATCGTAGAAGGCATGAAGCCACTGGAGATACTGGAAAAACTCTGTCCGGTGTTGAGACTCGATCAACCGCAGGTGCGCGAACTGTTCAAGGGGGGCGCCGGCTCAGTCATCCTCAAGGAGCTTGATGCTAAAAAAGCGTACGCGATGCAGGAAGAAATCCGTGAAGCCGGAGCACTCTGCACTCTGCAGGAGATCATCCCCCCGCCATCTCAGGGAAATCCCGACGCTGCCATGCTGACCGGGGAAGCGCCCCAGCAGGCTTATCCGGACCAGAATCATCCGAGTGAGGCAAAACCGGTCTGGAAACCGTCTCCGACTCCGACGAGAGGCGGGTCACGCTTCTTCTCTCTCTTTATAAAATTCATCCTCATAGGCGCTCTTGCCGGCGGCGGCTGGTGGGTATACCAGACGTACCTTTCACCTCCCTCCCCGGCATTCGAGGCGTATCTCGCTTACTCCGATGCCTTGGCGCATGGGCAGTATCAGACAGCAGCAGAAGCGTCAGTCGGGCAGGCTCACATCCTCGCTGACTCACGTATGCAGATGATGTCCCCTTCGGGCATAAGGGTCTATGGTAAGGATTATTCAATGTCCAAGCCCGCAATCAGCTCGATCGCCGGTGAAATCTCCTGGATCAAGCACAAACGGAAAGGGCAGAAGGTCAACGAATTCAACAGGGTCAATCTTGAGGTGGAAGAGACGGTCTGTCGTATCCCCCCCGGAATCACTGCTGTCAAATGCAATTGGCCGGTCACTTTCCTGCACGAAGTCGAGGTAAGCCAGGCGAATGGAACGTGGAAAGTCTCGTCCTTCAAGGAGGAACGGCTGACACCGCTCGAGCAGGAAAATCCCGCGGGCGGCAAATGATTTCATCCGGCTGAAAAATCACCATTTTCGATCTTCACCCCGGTATCATTTCGACGGCGGGCGCAAGCCCTCTGAGTCTGCTACACTTATTTCCTGACAGCCCCTAATACATTGCTCCGCATAACGTAACATGCTATATCTGGACAGCGTCTGAACCGCAGGGCCAACCTCCTGTGGTTTTTTTGCGGGCGCAGAATGAGAGAGGCAGACCATGAACCCGAAAGCATTTTCATCACTCGACCTTAAATTCCCTATGCTCAAGAATCTGACATCTATCGGCTATTCCGAGATGACACCGATTCAGGCACACGCTCTGCCGCTCATCCTGGCAGGTAAAGACGTTATTGCAAAGGCAAAGACCGGCAGCGGCAAGACCGCCGCCTTTGGCATTGGCCTGCTGACACAGCTGGAGATGTCATCTTTCCGGGTCCAGGCTCTGGTCCTCTGCCCGACTCGTGAGCTTGCCGATCAAGTCGGCAAGGAGCTGCGAAGGATCGCCCGTTTTACCGACAACATCAAGATCCTTACCGTCTGCGGAGGCGTCCCCTTCGGCCCCCAGTTGAGCTCCCTGGAGTATGGCGCCCATGTGATCGTCGGCACTCCCGGCCGCCTTCTCGATCACCTGCGCCGGGGGACTCTGGAGCTGTCCGCGTTGCGTGTCATGGTGCTTGACGAGGCAGACCGGATGCTCGACATGGGCTTTCAGGAAGACATAAGCGCCCTGATCGCTGCATCACCGCCCAAGAGACAGACCCTGCTGTTTTCAGCAACCTACCCGGAATCGATCGCTGCCATGAGCAGTGCGATCCAGCACGAGCCGACCCTGGTCAGTGTGGATGAGACTCATGATAATAGCTCCATCGAGCAGGTACTCTACGAAGTGGAGAGAGAGCAGCGGACCGAGGCGGTGGCACGCATTCTCGGGCATTATCGCCCGGAGTCGACCCTGGTCTTCTGCAATACGAAGCTTGAGTGCCAGGAGCTGGCCGATTCCCTTGTCAGCCGGGGTTTTGAAGCTCTTGCCATCCATGGGGACCTGGAACAGCCTGAGCGGGATCAGGTACTGGTGCGGTTTGCCAACCGTAGTGCTTCGGTGCTGGTGGCAACCGACGTTGCCGCTCGCGGGCTGGACATCAAGGAACTCCCGGCAGTGATCAATTTCGAGCTCTCCCGCAATCCGGAGATCCATACCCACCGCATTGGCCGTACCGGTCGTGCAGGTGGTCAAGGACTGGCCATAAGCCTGGTGTCGCACAGGGAAAGCCGCCTTGTAGATGCCATCGAAGAGTCGCTGGGGAGCACGATTGCCCGCGGCGACCTTGGATCCATCCCCATGGTTTCGGGCAGACCGCCGCTCCCCGCAATGGTCACCATCTGCATCAGCGGTGGCCGGAAGAACAAACTGCGACCCGGAGATATCCTCGGAGCCCTGACCGGCGAAGGAGGGATAGCCGGAAGTGAGGTCGGCAGGATCGATCTCTTCGATCTCTGTACATACGTGGCGATTATGCGACAGAGCATTGATCAGGCGCTGGAGTGCCTGGGGAAAAGCAGGATCAAGGGGCGCTTTTTCAAGGTGCGCAGAACTGGCTGACCGGGCAGAGAGAATGGGAACCTATGGAATGATCGTGCAGGAGAGTGGCCGATGATCGAAGCTTCCAGAACAGACAGCGGGGGCTCGAAACCTGATGAAAAACTTGACCGGCTGCTGAGCCGCTTTGCCGTCGCTGCCAGGGCACATCACGCGGCTCTGGAGTCGATGGATGCGGAGCGGGCCGGTTGCCTGGTCCGGATGATAGACGGCCTGCATGAGGCTCTGTTACGCGAAGGTGAGAACGGAGTGGAAAAACTGCTGGAACTGCTGGAGAGTATCGACCCGGTAGTAGCCGGCATGGCAGCGGTCTATGCGATCCGCCTTGATAGCAGACGCTGCCTGGCGACCCTGAACAGGGTGGCAACAGAGTCCGGTTTACTCGGCTTCCGAGCCGATATGGCCATTCTGCGGTGGGAAACGGGAGATTGGGGGGAGTAAGCAGGATTCATCTGCCAGAGCGCCATCGGTGATAACGCTGAACATTTGACACCTGCCCCCGTTCTTTGCTACCGTTATCACGTTTCTAAAATCAGGCAGAAGGAGCCTCTGTTTCATGAGCAGACATATACTGGTCGTTGATGACAACAAGCTGATCCTGAGGATGACAGAAGATCTTCTGACAAATGCGGGCTACAAGGTCTCGACAGCGGAGGACAATTTATACTGTAACGACATCATTTACGGCAATTCGCCTCCTGATCTGATCCTTATGGACATCAATCTTCCCTTCATGGCAGGCAATCACAAGGTCCGCATCATGAAGAGCCGGCCAAAGGGGAGCCAGATCCCGGTGGTGCTCATCTCGTCAATCAGTGAGCATGAATTGAAAGTAATGGCTGAGGATTGTGGCGCAGACGGGTATCTTGTAAAACCGATCGATGACCGGCTCTTGTTAGAGACCATTGGAAAGATCCTGGATAAAAAACCTCTTCTGTGAATGAGGGGAGGGATACTGAAGCCAACCGACTGGCCTCAAACCGGCAATAAAAACCGCAACTCCTTCAAGAAGTGTTATACTAATCTCTGGAAGTCGTCGTGTTTGGTGAATACGCACCACAACCGGTGACACTAAGGAGCACAGGTCATGAGTAAAGGTGTGGACAGCAAGAAGGAAGGTAAAAAAGCCGCAGCAACATCCCCGAAAGAAAAAAAGGCCGCTAAAAAAATCAAGAAGGCTGATAAGAAATTCAGCGTGACTATCCCGGCAAGTTGAACTGCCTGCCGAAGACAGGTCAACTCAGGGGAGCGTGCATTTAATTCATAAGGCGACCAATCGGCCGCCTTTAATATTTTTGTTTGCATAATTGCGGTGATGAAAACATTCTGCTTTGAAGCTGTGCAACGAAACCCGACCGCTCCGGTGATTTTACGGATGTTGTCCTAAAAAAGACAGCCCATGCCTCAATTAAGGTCATACCGGCATGCCGGAAGATGCTGTCAGCCAGAATAATTCATTATATTCCAGCTGTTTGCGCAAAATACACTTTTGGCACATGAAATGAATTGCCCATTTCATGCAATTAATTCACAGCAGCTATTTATTAAAAGGAGAATTGAGATGAAAAAAGTCATTATTACCATGCTTGCCCTTGCTGCATTCACCGGAAGTGCACTTGCCGCCGACGTGATCGAGATGAAAAAAGGTGTGAAGTTCGACCACAAGACCCACCAGGACACTCTCAAGGATTGCACCAAGTGTCATGTAAAAGCTGAGGGGGGAAAGATCGAGGGATTCGGGAAAGAGATCGCCCATAATACCTGCAAGGTCTGCCATGCTGCAGGCAAAGGCCCTACCAGCTGCAAGGATTGCCACAAATAACAGCTCCGTCGAAAACCGGCTTATTTCAAAGGCGACCATTCGGTCGCCTTTGCTTTTTCGGGCAGCAATTTGCCTGATGGCTGACAGTTGTGGCATTATCGCTGCATCGGCTGCCGGCATCTTTGCCTAAGGAGCTGTAAATGAATAGCATGGTCAAAATTGCGCTCAGATTTAGGTCAGATTTAGCTGGGCTGATTGAGACAAACCGCAGGCGTAGCATGGCTACGACGAGGATTTGACGATTGAAGTCCGGCTAAAGATGGCTTGAAGATGAGATGCAAGATGCCCATGTTATTTGTTTACGGCTCCTAAGGACACCAGTTATGAAATTTACGCTATTGACCCATTCCAAGGAGTTCGAAAAACCGTCCAACACCGGCAGACTAGCACTGGAGATCCTGGGGGACGCGGTCGAGCAGATCCGCTGGGACAGGATCAACCCTCCGGCAAGGCTTCTGGAGGAGATCGAGTCAGGCGGTGTAGCCCTGATCTATCCCGGCACCGCGGATGAACCCGGCGGCGACCTGACGGGGATAGATCATGTGATTCTCATCGACGGCACCTGGCACGAAGTGCGAAGAATCCACCAGCGCAGCCCGTATCTTCAGAAAGTCCGCCGCATCTGCCTCAAGCCAGCAGGAAAGTCACGCTACAACCTGAGAAAAAACCAGAAAGAGTCGGGTCTCTGTACTGCGGAATGTATCATGGAGATCCTTCGCAGCACCGGGAACAGCGAAGATGCAGAACGTTTGCAGGAGAGGTTCCTGGCTTTCATACGACCGGTCAGGAACGTACCGGACAGGTGAGCTGCAAGGCTTTCCAAACTGAGGGCGTTGATGCCGTTCGCAACGTGTACATTGAATATCTATATGCCGCTTGCTTTTTACGGACATTGAACATTCTTTAATTTTATATTGTAATTATTTGATTTATCACTATAATCTGGCGAAATTCGTAAGCATGTCACGGCATCAACCGGTAACTCCCTTAATACTGCGGTCAGGAGAGTCCTCCCGATGAATGAACGAAGAACCTCTTGCAAACTGAATTTCCCCATCCTGATCGCAGATGACAATATCCTTCAGCGCAAAGTTCTTGAAAAAACCCTGAAAGAGTCAGGACATGAGGTCGTAGCAGCTTCGGACGGTCGTCAGGCGATTGAGATATTCAAAAGCGGCTACTACCCCATCATCATCTCTGACCGGGTTATGCCGAACATGTCCGGGCTGGAGCTCTGCCGCACCATCAGAGACAATTTCCAGGATCAGTTCACCTATTTTATTCTCCTCTCAGCTCTCGATAGCAAGGCAGATGTCCGGAAAGCAATGGACGCCGGCATCGACGAGTACCTGATCAAACCGGTCAAACCGACGGACCTCTTTTTGCGACTTGCGACCGCTCGAAGAGTACTGCATCTTGAACAAACCCTCAGGCGAAGTCTGGAAGAAGCACGGCAGCTCGCAACGACCGATTCGCTCACCCATATCTACAACCGCGGCTTTCTGGATGAAAGACTGCCGATGGAGGTGAAACGCGCCTTCCGCTACGATCGTCCACTGTCGGTCATCTTCTCCGATATCGATCATTTCAAGTTGATCAACGATACGTACGGTCACCGGGCTGGAGACGAAGTCCTGAAGGACTTTGCCCGGCGCATCAAGGGGCATGTGCGGGAAGAAGTGGACTGGCTTGCACGCTACGGCGGTGAGGAGTTCGTCGTGATCCTGCCGGAAACGGATATAGACGGCGCGATGATAGTTGCCAACCGCCTGAAGAATGCGATCGCCAACAGCCCGATCACCGTAGATGCAGCTGCAATAGGCATCACCGCCAGTTTCGGTGCAGCCAGCTTCTCCCCCAAAGGGAAGCCTGATGCAGGAAAGATGGCAATTGAGCTGCTTGGCCGGGCCGACCGCTGTCTTTATGCTGCGAAAGAGGGGGGGCGTAACCGTTGTGAAGGTGCGCGACTGAACTGAGCTCAGGCATTCAATCCATGAAGATCAAAAGGCGACCTGTCGGTCGCCTTTTTTTGTCTCAGTGAGGATGCTGATGATCATGACCGCAGTGGCTATGAGTGCTGGCGGATGGCTGCAAAACAGGTCCCCGTCGGGAGCGGTGGCGCAGATTCTTGATGACCGGCGCATCACTGCAGAGAGTACACTCCACCTGCAGGGTGGTATGGCTGATGTGAAAGCTCTCAAAGAGAAGCTCCTCGATCCGGCGCAGGACTTCGGACTGCTTTCCACGGTACTCCGGGGATACCTCCAGATGAGCAGACAGTGCAATGATATGGGAACAGATAGCCCAGAGATTGAGATGATGGACATCATTTACACCGTCCACACACTTGATCGCCTCAACCACCGAGGCGGAGCTCATTCCGCGCGGCACACCTTCGAGCAGGATATGTGCTGAATCCCTGACAACCCTCCATGATCCCCAGAAAATCACAACGCCTATGCCGGCCGAGATTATCGCATCAAGGACGTACCATTTCGTGAAGTAGATGACCGCACCGCCGACGATGACCCCGACAGAAGCAGCCGCATCACCGATGACATGAAGGAATGCGCTCTGGACATTGAGATCGTCATGGGAGTGGGCGTGAAGCGCCGATGCGGAAAAGAGGTTAAGGAGCAGACCGATCACTGCGATCACCAGCATCGGCAGACTCTTGATCTCCTGGGGGTGCTGAAAACGCTGCCAGGCCTCGTAAAAGATCCCGATCGCCATCATGAAAACAGTGCTGCCGTTGATGAAAGAGGCGAAGACTTCGGTCCGGTGCCAGCCGAAAGTCCGGGTATCCGAGGGAGGGTACGCAGCGAGCCTGATGGCGATCAGTGAAAGGATCAGGGCAAAAAGGTCAAGGAAGACGTGGGCTGCGTCCGAAAGCAGGGCAAGAGAGCCGGTCCAGATCCCTCCTGCCACCTCCACCAGAAGAGTCACGGCAGTGAGCGCGATGGCTATCCGGAACCGTCGGGAAATACTGGTATCAAGATGCTGGTCTGCAGTCATCGGCACATCCTTTGTCGACTCTTTCTCTTCTGTAACTATAGCAGACAGCCTGGCGCGGTCAATCACTCCAGGGCTGTCAGAGGATGCGGCTAATGAATTGCTCCGCAGATGCTAACATGCTATATCTGACTGGCGACCTGAATATACGAATACCCAAAGGAGCCGCAGGATGGACGAGACTCTGGAGATCACGTACCGCTACACCTTTCAGGACCAGAAACAGATAGATTTCCCGATGGTCCTGAAAAAAGACTCCCTTTCCCTGCTCAATACCCCCTCTGGCGAGCCCCCGTTCTGGGCCGGACTGGAGTTCAACCGCTGCAGCGTCTGCTCGCTCGATCCGTCTGCAGTAAAGCACTGCCCGATCGCTGTCAATCTTGCCCCGGTGGCCGAGGCATTCAAGGATTTCTACTCCTACGAGTCCGTGCATGTGGTCGCAACGACGAGTGAGAGAAGTTATGCCAAATCTGCTACCATCCAGGAGGGCTTGAGCGCAATGCTCGGCATCATCATGGTCGCCAGCGGCTGTCCGGTCATGGAACGGCTGAAGCCGATGGTCCGCTTCCACCTCCCGTTTGCCGCAATGGAAGAGACTACCTACCGGATGCTCTCAATGTACCTGATGGCGCAACTGTACAACTATCGCAGGAGAGAGCACGCCGACTGGGACCTGCATGGCCTGGACTCGGTCTATAAGGATGTGGGAGCGGTCAATATGAGCTTTGCCGAACGACTCCGGGCGGCGGCTGAGAAAGATGCCAATGTCAATGCCATGGTCAACCTTGACTGCCTGGCAAAGGTAGTACCTTTTATGGTGGAGGATCTGCTCGAAGAGATGGAAGGGTATTTTGCCGCTCTGCTGGCGCTGTGAGTTGGTGACACTTTGCGAGCCCAGGAAAGATTAAAGGGAGCGACCAATCGGTCGCCCCCTTTTTTGTTCAAATTGGCTTAAAGATAATAAACTTTTTTATAACCATCTAATTCAATTAGCTTATTCGTCTTCTCCGATTTTATTATCATCCAGCCCTGATAATAAAAAAGCTCTTATGCATAGAGTTTGCTGATTTTTTTACGTCCAATCAGTCCGTCAAATATTCTGTAGTTTCCAGTTTCTTTGCGGATGCGCCCAGCAGGAATGGCTGGGTGAATCCTGAGACTGGTGGCTAAATTAATAACTGCGTGGGCAGATGGTCTGCGCCCGAGATTGGCAGTTTGCCATGCTTCTTGTGGAATCAGTGCATCCGACGCCCACCGATCAGCATCACCCTCACACGTATCAACTCCTGCATGATCAAGATCGTCAAAAAAGGCAGTAGAATCCTGACCATCAAAATGCAGCGCTATATGAGCCAACTCGTGGCAGAGAGTGAACCAGAAGTTGTCCAGCCGGTCATGTCGCACCGTCATGGCTACCAGCGGAGAGCCGTCCGGCATTCTAATGGCAGCGCCATCCAGATGGGTGTGGGCAAGATGTTTTTCGATGATGAAGTGAATTCCGTTTTTCAGCAGGAATTCCCGAGCCAGCAACGGCCCGTTATCCAGATAGCTCAATCGAACCAGATCACGAACAAAATCGTGGGTCACG
The DNA here is from genome assembly GCA_009886125.1 of Geobacter sp. Taxonomy (GTDB): domain Bacteria; phylum Desulfobacterota; class Desulfuromonadia; order Geobacterales; family DSM-12255; genus VEOV01. The sequence goes on from VFJK01000114.1 coordinate 26,309, forward strand.
GTTCCGAGCCGGTATTTGGGCACTTTTTGTTCCTGTGCCAACTGCGACACCCGAATCCGCCACGCCGTCAAAGCATAGCCATCCGCATCGCTGCCTGCACGCACATGCTGACGCAGGAGAGCCGGTTGCAGTCCAGCACCGCCCAAACTGCCAGCCCAATTGGTGAGAAGTTCCGCTGCCTGCTTCTTCGCATTTGCCAGCGTTCCGTGAAAATCGGGAAGCCAGTTCCTCTTGAGCATTTCCGCCAAAGGGAAGCGGTTCCACTCGATCCCAACCTCAACGGGCAACTGTGCACCAGGCTCCTTCAAAAGGACTTCAGCAGGTATACCCAACCCTTCGTGCAGGCGGCGAATCATGGCGATACTCAAAGGACGTTGATGGGACAGTACTTCGGAAACCTTACTGCGGCTGCCGATATAGGGAATCAGGTCCTTCTGCTTCAGCCCGGCTTGTTCCATGCGGAATTTGATTGCTTCAATCGGGTCGGGAAGGTCAATCGGATAATGCATGTCCTCATAAGTGCTGACCAGAAGAATCAGTAACTCCAGCCGGTCTCTGTCAGGTTTTGCGCTATCCATCAGCTTCTCGATTTCAGCCAGGGCAGCTTCATGCTCTGCTTCAGTTTTCAGTATTTTGATCTTCATAATTGCACCTAAAAATTCTGCTTGTCGTAGTCGGCATGAGTGCCGAACCACTTTACAAAAACCGCTTGCGACTGATAGTCAACCTTGACGACCAATCGGTAGCGATTCCCCTTGATATTGAAGATGACGATGTTTTTATGTAGAAAGCTGGCACTGGGGTAGCGGCTCTTGATATCCTGAGGGCCGCTCCATTGCGCTTTATCTGTTTCGTGATACCAGGTATCGAGCTGGTCTTTGGCATCGCCAAACTTTGTCCCATACTCAATCAGGGTTTTTCGTTTGATAACGTTCATAGGAAGAGGAGGGCCTTAATAATAATTATTATCAGGATATTCCCAAAAAGGGAACTATTAAATGTAAGCTGTATATAAAAAATGCATTACAGGGAACAATGAGATAGGCTGAAGAAAGTGGACACCATAAAATGTGTTAAAGTAGCCAACACACAGGGGGTGTCCATTGGAGAGAATACCGAGGCAGTTTTTCACGAATGAGTTCAAAGAGGAGGCGGTCAAGCTTGTAGTAGAGAGTGGGCTGACACTGGCAGATGCCGGACGTCGCTTGAGCCTATCCCCTCAGACCTTAAAGAACTGGATCACCAAGCATAAGTCAGGGAAGCTGAATCTTCCTGGCAGTCGTTGCGTCTCCGAACTTGAAGCTGAGATTTCAAAGTTACGCAAAGAGCTTGCAGAAGCAAGGCTGGAGAAGGAAATCATAAAAAAGGCTATGGCGTACCTGGCAAGAGGATCGCAGACAGGTACGCGATGATGGAGGAGTTGCGGTCAAAGAGTGGATATAAGATCAGCGCCATCTGCAAAGCATTCGGGCTCTCACGTAGCGGCTACCACGCATGGAAGCATCGTAAGCCATCTGCACGCAGAGTAGAGGATAAGAAGATAGTGTCCGCAATCAAGGCTGCCCATGATCGTACCAGAGAGACTTACGGCCCTGGCAAGATACAGACAGAAATACTGGTAGTAGATGGCCTCGATGTCGGTTTGAACCGGATCAAGCGTCTGCGTCGTCAGCATGACATCCGCTGCAAACAGAAAAAGAAGTTCAAAGCGACAACAGACTCAAAGCATAAGATGCCGGTTGCTCCGAATCTCCTGAGCCAGAAGTTTGAAGTATCAAAGCCTAACCAAGTCTGGGTAGCAGACATAACTTATATCCCGACAGGCGAAGGGTGGCTCTACTTAGCAGCAATCAAAGACCTTTGTACAAAAGAGATCGTCGGCTATGCATTGAATGAGCGGATGACGCATGATCTGGTAGGTCGGGCACTCTTTCGTGCCGTTGTCGCAAAGAAACCGCCCAAGGGCCTCATTCATCATTCATACCGCGGAAGTCAGTACTGCTCAAAGAATTACCAGAAGATTATCAAGCAGTTTGGAATCGTCCCATCCATGAGCAGGAAAGGGAACTGCTACGACAATGCTCCCATGGAAAGCTGGTTCGGAACTCTTAAAACGGAACTGACCCATCATCAGCATTACAGAACGAGGCATGAAGCAATCAGAGAGATAACCGAATATATCGAGATTTTCTACAACAGGCAGAGAAGACATGCAAAGCTGGGCAATATTTCACCGGCAGAGTTTGAGAGGAAGTTGTACAGAATAAATCAGGCTGCTTGACCCAAGTTAAGGTGTCTACTATTGACGACCTATGTCATTTATCCCATTTCAAATTCCTGCTGACACGCACGACACGACTACCTCTGTTGCAGCTTACTCAGGATAGTAATCCGGCGGCACAGAGTACCTGTCGGGCTGAGGCGGAGGAGTGACCCTGCGTATCCGGTACCGGTGCACCCGGTCAGGAATCTGGTTGCCCTTCGCATACA
>VFJK01000039.1 GCA_009886125.1 Geobacter sp.
AAGATACGGTCGATTTCGGGCAGTTTTCGGGGGTACAGGCTTTTTTCGGGACTGCACCCCTCTTTACAGGCTCTTTTATGGAATGCCGTCAGGCAGACTGAAGCTGAGCCTTTCTTTTTTCAACGGGCGAACATATGCAAGAAAGACTACAGAAGATACTGGCAAGTGCCGGACTGGCCTCGCGGCGGGCCGCAGAGACCATGATTACCGAAGGTCGGGTCACGGTTAACGGCAAGGTTGTGACCGAACTCGGGACAAAAGCAGATCCTGATTCCGACAAGATCACCCTTGACGGCAAACCGGTATCGGTTTCAAAAAAGAGAGTCTACCTGGTCCTGAACAAACCTGCGGGGTATGTGACGACTCTTTCAGACCCTTCAGGGAGGCCGGTAGTCACCGAACTCATCAAAGATATAAAGGAACGGGTTTTTCCTGTCGGCAGACTCGACTTTAACACTGAAGGCTTGCTGCTTCTTACGAATGACGGAGAGTGGGCTAACAAGCTTGCTCATCCGAGTCATGAGGTCGAAAAAGAGTACCTGGTAAAAATCCGCGGCGATCTGAGCGGTGACAAGATTGCGCTTTTGTCCGAAGGGATCAAGCTTGATGATGGCATGACAGCTCCTGCAAAGGTCGGGATTATCAGAGTGCTTGAGAAGAATGTCTGGTTTACGATCGTCATTCACGAAGGACGCTTCAGACAGGTCAGGCGGATGTGCGAAGCTTTAGGGCTTCCTTTGGTCAAACTCAAAAGGATTCGATACGGAAACATCCTTCTGGATGACCTCAAACCGGGCGAGTACAGAGTGCTTGCCCCTTCTGATGCAAAACTCCTTGCCGGAACCGACAATAAGCACTCCGCAACAGAGGAACGTAAACCCTTCAAGCGACAGCGCCCAGGGTCAGGCAAGAGATAACAGCAAAATTTGCTTGCAGCATATTCATCTTCATGTTAGAAAATATCTTCACGCCGCTGTGGTGGAATTGGTAGACACGCAAGATTCAGGTTCTTGTGCTCGCAAGGGTGTGCTAGTTCGAGTCTAGTCAGCGGCACCATAGAAAAACAGGGCATCCGGCAAAAGGATGCCCTTTCTATTTTCAGCGTTATCCGCGGGGTTTCCATCAATGGACCAACCGAATGCCCCATCACAGAGCTTCCCGTACGTCATAACTATCTCATCTGAAAAAGGCGGGGTCGGCAAAACGACGCTTGCGACCAATCTGGCTATTTTCCTTAAAGCTCTGAATGAAGATATCCCCGTAACTATCTTTTCTTTCGATAATCATTTTACTATCGACAAGATGTTTACCCTTAAGCCCGACAGCTCACAGAAAACCGTGGCAGACCTGATCGCCGGTGAAAAAGGTTCGGATCTTATACAGACAGGTCAGTACGGTGTGAACTTCATCCCTTCTTCGCATAACCTTGCAAAACAGAAAGCAGCAGTCAAGGGACCGATGGAGATTGCCCGGAACCTTGCCCTGTCAGAGATCGATGGGATCATCATCATAGACACCAGGCCGGATCTGGATTCTCTGACAGAGAACGCCCTGTATGCTGCAGACAGAGTCCTTATCCCAGTTAAAGATATGCCCAGTCTTGAAAACTGCCGGAACATCTTTTCACTTTTTGACAAGCGGGGACTGGATAAAAAGAGTCTCGTGCTTATCCCCTGCCTTATAGACGAAAGAATCAAATTCGAAGGGCTGTTCTCGGATCAGAAGTCCCTGTTGAGAGCATTTGCGATAAACAGGGGGTATAGATGTCACGATGTCTATATATCCAAAAGCCCGAAAGTAGAGAGTCTGAATACCAATCCTGACGGAAAGATATATCCGGTTCTTACCCATGGGAGGGGAACTGATGTGCACGGTCAGTTTGCTACCCTTGCCAGGGAGATTCTTGAAACATATCTGAATGAGAAAGAGCCAAGATCTCTTCTCTTCAGTAAGTGGATGACCTCTGAAGACCAGCGCGAAAAAGATGCATTTGTTGCAAGGATGGGTGGCACAAGGAGTAAATGTCTACTGTGCGACAAAGAGCTTATGAATGGTTCTGCAGGAGATATCGGTTACTACTTTGAGACTTCAGACGGCAGTGAGTGCGGGTTTCTTGAAAATGACTGTTTCATGAAACTCCTCTCTAACGCTGTATTCAACATGAATAGCGATATAACCAAAGATGACCCGACCTATATGCTGCTTAGAGAGTCTGCGAGAAAGTCTTTTTTTCTCTTTAAAGTAAGGACAGAGGATGGAAAACATCTTGTGGATTTCAGACGTATGGATCAAGCGGGAGATGTGCAGACAAGCAGGGTGCTGAACTTCAGAGATCACTCTGGCGGGAAGGTAACCGGTGGGGAAAACCATCTTTTCTCTCTCATCTCCGAGACACTTTCGGGATACGACAACAGTTATAGAGATGCTTATCTGCTTGTTCAGCCGGTAGAACCTGACTCACCTCAAGATATACTTCAGAAAGAGCAGTACCGCAAATTCAGCAATCTTAAAACCAGAGTCGCTTCAATTTTTATCTGACCAATTCCCGTGCCCGAACAAATGTTATCCCCGCCTTCTGCATCCCTGGCACAGCCTCTTTCAAAGCCGCAATTGTAGTGGGATGGGGATGACATATGGCAATGACCCCCCCTTTTTTTCGGGCCATATCAGCCGCCAATTGAAGCTGTTTTTTAATTGCTGCGACATCCTGCTGATTATCGAGAAAAACATTTCTGGTCCCGCTCTTCAATCCCATCCTGTGAGAGAGTTCATACCCTTTGGAAAGAGGGGTTGTCCGACTGTCGATAAAAAACAGCCCGTGCTTTTTCAATACCTCCAGAACCGGAACCATTTTTTCCTCGCTCTCAGTAAAGCGCGAGCCCATATGGTTGTTGGCTCCTACAGCACCCGGCACGGTTTCAAAAAGCATCTCTACCCTTGAGACAAGCTCTTCCGCTGAATACCTGGTCAGCAAGCCGTTGGATTCAAGCCGCTGCTTCGGATAGCCTTGCGATTCCATAGGGATATGGATCATGATATCCTGACTGGAGGCTTTTGCAGCAGCAGCAACACCCTTGACCTTTGGAAGCCCGGGTATAATTGAAAAAGTAATCGGAATCCCGATCGATAGTAGCTCTTGCGCCTCCTTCAGACTGCTCCCCATGTCATCTACGATTATGGCTACAGTCCCGGCCTGATAGGTAGTTGTCGGCGAACCTGCTTGAGTGCGAGGCGCAGCTTTAAGCGTCGTGTACTGTTTCTGCTCGTAATCACCCGGTGTCCCTGGAGGGATAGTCCCTGTTTGAAGAGGTTGCGGCCCCTTTTGCGAGTCTTTGTAAAAACCGCTCTTGAGCTTCTCAAGAAGCAGAAAAGCAGCGGCTATGACCAGAATAACGACAACAATATGCCACCATCTGAATTTTCCAGCAGCTTTCCGGGGATGCTTTAATCGGTTCATTCTATTGGACAAGTACCATACCTCTCTAACAGGTTAACGGGTAAGCGAGCGATATCTGATCCTGTGCGGCTGGTCAGCAGCCGATCCTAATCGCTTTTTCCTGTCCTCTTCGTACTCTGAAAAATTCCCTTCGAACCAGATGACGGAACTCTCGCCTTCAAAAGCTAGGATATGGGTTGCGATCCGGTCCAGGAACCATCTGTCATGACTGATCACGACTGCGCAGCCGGTGAAGCTCTCCAGAGCTTCTTCAAGAGCACGCATGGTATTCACATCGAGATCGTTTGTAGGCTCATCAAGAAGGATCACATTTGCGCCATCCTTCAGAACCTTGGCAAGATGAACTCTGTTTCTCTCGCCGCCTGAAAGCATCCCGACTTTCTTTTGCTGATCGGCTCCAGAGAAATTGAACCGGGAGACATACGCCCTTGAATTAACGGAAATCTTGCCAAGCTGGATCGTCTCGGCCCCTTCAGATATCTCTTCCCAGATATTCTTGTCTGGATCAAGAGAATCTCTGCTCTGATCGACATACCCGATTTTAACCGTCTCGCCGACCTTGAATGTCCCGCTATCAACAGACTCCTGCCCGGTAATCATTCTGAAGAGTGTCGTCTTGCCGGCGCCATTCGGTCCGATGACACCGACGATTCCTCCCTTTGGAAGCCGGAAAGAGAGCGATTCAAACAGGAGCCGGTCTCCGTAGCCCTTTGAAACAGAATCAGATTCGATGACAACGTCTCCCAGGCGCGGACCTGAAGGGATATATATTTCAAGATCCCTGGCAGATTTTTCTGTTTCCTGTGAAACCAGCTGGTCGTAGGCGCTGATGCGTGCCTGAGATTTTGCATGACGTCCTTTCGGAGACATTCTGATCCACTCAAGCTCTCGCTGAAGAGTCTTTTGGCGATCGCTCTCCTGCTTCTCTTCGGTTGCAAGCCTGTTCTGTTTCTGTTCCAGCCATGAAGAGTAGTTGCCCTTCCAGGGTATCCCCTCACCCCGGTCAAGCTCCAGTATCCATCCGGCAACATTGTCGAGGAAGTAGCGATCATGGGTAACGGCTATAACCGTGCCTTCATAGCGCTGAAGATGCTGCTCAAGCCAGCCGACTGTTTCGGCGTCAAGATGATTTGTCGGCTCATCGAGAAGGAGAATGTCGGGCTTCTGCAGAAGAAGCCTGCAGAGTGCGACACGTCTCTTTTCTCCACCGGAAAGAACATTTACCGGAGTAGTGCCTTCAGGGCATCTAAGCGCATCCATAGCCATTTCAAGCCGCGAATCGAGATCCCATGCATCAAAATGGTCAAGTTTATCCTGAACCTCTGCCTGCCTGTCACAAAGCTTTGACATCTCATCGTCAGACATCGGTTCGGCAAATCTGGCATTGATCTGATTGAACTCTTCAAGAAGGTTTACGATCTCCTGAACCCCCTCTTCTACGATCTGCCTAACTGTTTTTGAATCATCCAGTTTGGGTTCCTGCTCAAGAAATCCTACTGAATACCCCGGCGATAAAACCGCTTTACCGTTGTAATCATTGTCGACACCGGCCATTATCCGGAGCAGTGAGCTTTTCCCTGAACCGTTAAGGCCAAGAACTCCGATCTTCGCACCATAGAAGTACGACAGCGATATATCCTTGATTACCGGCTTTTTGTCGTAAAACTTGGACACTCTCATCATGGTGTAGATGATTTTATTAGGATCTATTGCCATATCTGAAAACTCCCCTGAAATATTTTGGCTTATGTAGCTGTCTACGATGCGCCTGTCAACAGGCATGAAAAAAGGCAGCCGAATTCAGCTGCCCTCTTAAAACCTGATAAAGAAAATGCTATTTTCTCAAAACCTTGATCACCGCTGAAAAGTCCTCTTCCCCTCTTCCGTCCTTATCAGCCTGCTCATACAAACTACAGGCACATGCTGCCGCCGGGAGCTCCAGATTAAGCTTTTTCGCCTGATCAAGGACAAGCTCAAGCTGCTCATGGACGTATTTCAGCGCCAGATTTCTGGTAAAATCACCTCTGGCCATTGTTCTCCCTTTGGAGTGGAAAAGAGGAGAGGCAACACCGCCTGAGTCAAGGACTTCGAGTATCTTGTCAACAGTAAAGCCCATCTTCTCACCGAACACGATGCTCTCGGAAAGAGCCTGGATCAGTTCCGCCTGAACAAGGTTCACAATGAACTTCATACGGGTCGCATCACCGACTGCCCCGACATGAATGATATTCAGACCGAAAAAAGAGAAAAGCTCCCTGCACCTGCCAACGAGAGCAGCATCACCACCTGCCAGAATCGTCAGAAGACCGTTAGCAGCGTGCTCTTTAGTCCCCCATACCGGAGCATCAAGAAAGAGGACCCTGCGCTTGGTAGCCTCGTCAGCAATTTCAAGTGTACTCTCAAGAGAGTGAGTGCCCATATCCACAAGGATAGTGCCGGGATCGATTCCGGAGAAAATACCGTCTTCTCCGTAAATATCGGGGCGCAGGCGCTCTTTTTCAGGACGGATGTGAAGAACGATATCCATCCCTTTCGCGGCCTCTTTTGGCGATTTCGCCAGTTTTGCCCCGAGTGTCGCAAGCTCGGAGGCTGTTGCAGTATTTGAATCGTACACAGTGAGCTCATAATCACCTTTAAGAAGATTCATTGCCATATACTTGCCAACAGTACCGAGTCCCAAAAAACCGACCTTCTTAAGCATGACAGACCTCCAGAGTAATATATTTACAGACATGAAATGATAACGCTATATGATGCTAATATACAGATTTAAAGGAAGAAAGCAATATTGCATCAACGGTTTTTGCCGACATTGACTCTTTTACAATACTGATAGATGGTGCAGTAAGAGCAGATTGGTGATATCGGCCTGCAGAGGTTCTGCCCGTATGTCACCAGAAGGTCGTTGATTCTGAGCCAGTATTTCAGAGGAAGGATTTCACGAAGCCTGAACTCCGTCTTTTCCGGGGTATCTGTCTCTACATAGCCCCACCGGTTGCATATCCTGTGGACATGAGTATCCACGCAGATACCCGGCTTTCCAAAGCCGAGCGTAATGACAAGATTAGCAGTTTTACGACCCACTCCTTTGAAGCTCAGCAGTTCTTCTATTGACTCAGGAACATAACCATCATACTTTTCAAGAAGCAGACGGCAGATCTCGATTATCTGAGCTGACTTGGTTCGGTAAAAGCCTACAGGATATATCGCCTTTTCAATCTGGACCGGATTCAACCGGGACATTTTCTCAACTGTATCCGCCAGGCTGAAAAGCCGTGCTGATGCAGGACCGGTAGTTGTGTCCTTCGTTCTGAGGGAGAGAATACAGGAGATCAGCACCTTGAAAGGGTCACCGTCTCTTTGCGAAACAATAGTGACCGCAGGGGTGTCCCAGGCTGTAACAGCTTTTTCAAGAGCTGCCATAACCTCATCTATATTAAAAACGTCCATGCCTTACCCCTGCTATCGCTGCTTATTTTTAATTTTACTTCTCAAGGAGTACAAATGAAACAGTTAATTGACCTCCACCTGCACTCAAATTCATCTGACGGAATTTTTCGACCCTCCGAGCTTGTCAGAATCGCTCATAAGGCCGGACTTGCAACAATAGCAATCTCCGATCATGACTCTGTTGCTGGCATAGACGAGGCAGTTGAAGCTGCAACCGTGCTTGGAATTAACGTGATACCGGCAGTAGAGTTATCAGTAGAGTATGGTAAATACCCTGACGTTCATCTTCTCGGTTACTGGATCAATCATAAAGACAGGACATTTTGCGAAATGCTTGAGAATTTCAGGGTAAAACGGGAAAGCCGGGGGCTCAGAGTCATCGAAAAGATAAACCTGAAACTGGTACATGAAGGGAGAATGCCGATCGAAAGCAGTGAGGTTATTGCATTAGCCGCCGGTTCACTCGGCAGGCCCCATATTGCGCGGGTCCTTATCGAAAAAGGCTATGCTGACACGATGCAGGAGGCCTTCAACAACTACCTTTCGCCCTGCAACGTATCGAAAGAGTATCTACGTTTCGAGGACGCCGTGAAGGAGATCAAGCGTATCGGAGGGGTCCCGGTACTTGCTCATCCGCAGAGTCTGACCCGCAACCGGGAGGATTTGAAACGTATCATAGCAGATATGAGCAGCAAGGGACTTGAAGGGATCGAAGTCTATAACACGATGGGAGTCGAGGGAGACGAGGATGCACTTCGCCGGCTGGCAACTGTCCTTGGACTTGCTTCAACAGGCGGCTCCGATTTTCACGGAGGCGAAGAAGATCTGCAACCGGGAATCGGCAGAGGGAATCTCGTCATCACTTCAGAACTGCTTGAACCACTGGCAGCAAAACGAAATAAAAATTCCCCCGACAGCAGTTGCTGAAGGGGGAATCAGTTCCAAGGTAAATAATTACAGAAAAATCACCGGATCAGATTTGACTGATTCCCGGCAACGCAGAATTACTCTTTACGCTTCTCTTCTTTCGCTTTTCTAGGCTCTTTCCCTTTCACAGCACCTTGCTCTGGGATCTTGGTCTCTTCTTTCTTCACTCTTTCAGGCTTGATCTTCATAGCGACGATATAATTGGCAGTATAGATAAAGTCATCAAGGCTGTCATATTTCTCGTCCTTGTTCAGATCGAATCCGGGAGGTTTTGTGAGGTAGAGCGCAAAGTCAGCTTCCGTAAACTTCACAGCCTTGGGAGAAACAGGGCCGATCGGAGGAGCGACGACCAGAGGGAATTCCATGACATTCACGCCATCAATGACCGTAAGCTTTGCATCTGACACCCCTTTCTTCGGCAGAGCGTCTATAGTCCAGACAATCTGCTCTTCGCCATCACCGCTCATCTGCTTCGTTGAAGCGCCCTGAAGGATGAATTTCGGAGAGCCGTTTGCACTCGGCTTGAGTGTGAGTGTAAGTCTGACCTGGCTGGTCCCGTCGGAAAGTGCAATCGGCGGATCCTGGGTGAAATTCGGGACAGCACCTTCGGCAAAGAGTGAGACAAGCGCTTTTGCACTCTTCTCCCCTTTAAACTCCCTGAACAGCTGGACGATACTTTTATAGGAGACCGACCTGTTCTCCTGCAGTTGCTCTTTGCCGGCCTGCTGAGCCGAATCAGGCTGAGCGGTCGAACCTTTGGATAGTGGCAGGGTCATATCACCGCGCAGATCAGTGACAATGGGCTGATATTCGGTCTTGCGCTCGGTTGACGCAAGCTGATCGGGCGGGAGAGTAACTGATCCGGGAGGAAGAGTAACTGCGCCGATTTGAGGACCTGTTACCGATGAACCAGAAGCGATTGCCTGAGTCTGAACAGCGGTCTGATTTGCTGTAGCAGCCAGGGCATCTGCATCTGCCGCTGCTTGCGCTGCTGCTGCAGAAGCTCCTGCAGAAGCTGCTGCATCAGCCGCTGCCTTTGCATCAGCCGCTGCCTTTGCATCAGCCGCCGCCTTTGCATCAGCCGCCGCCTTTGCATCTGCAGCCGCCGCTGCTTGCGCTGCAGCAGCTGCTGCCGCATCTGCCGCTGATTTTGCATCTGCTGCTGTTTTTGCATCCGCCGCCGCTTTTGCATCCGCCGCTGATTTTGCCGCTGCTGCATCCGCGGCTGCCTGTGCATCCGCCGCTGATTTTGCCGCTGCCGCATCTGCAGCCGCCTGAACTGCCGCTGCCGCATCCGCCGCTGCTTTTGCATCCGCCGCTGCTTTTGCATCCGCCGCTGCCTTTGCATCTGCAGCCGCCTGAGCTGCCACTGCCGCTGCATCCGCCGCTGCCTGTGCATCAGCTGCTGCCTGCGCCGCCACCGCCGCTGCATCTGCTCTAGTTTTTGCTTCCACCGCCGCCTGAACCAGTCCCGGCGGAACCTCCGCCGCTGGAAGCCG
>VFJK01000017.1 GCA_009886125.1 Geobacter sp.
ATTGGCGCGCCCGGAGAGATTCGAACTCCCGACACCCTGGTTCGAAGCCAGGTACTCTATCCAGCTGAGCTACGGGCGCCTGAAGATGACTCTACTACATTTCTCCTGCAGAGGCAAGCAGAGCCTGCCCTTCCCGCTTTTTCTGGCATTTGCAGACGGTTTCGGTGTATAACCTTCACGCTTTGCAGAACGAAACTGAAAGGATCATCTAAATGCACGAACTTATCAACTGGCTTCTGACCACCATGAACGCGATGGGATATCCGGGGATATTCATCCTCATGGCCATGGAGAGCTCTATAATACCGGTCCCGAGCGAACTGGTCATGCCTCCGGCAGGCTATCTTGCCAATCAGGGGCAGATGAACATCTGGATCGCCATCCTGATGGGAACTGCCGGCAGTCTTGTCGGTGCGTATGCCAACTACTTTACCGCCCGCTGGCTCGGACGTCCTCTTGTCCTGAAATACGGGAAGTATGTCTGGATAACCGAAGAGAAGTTCTCGAAAGTAGAGAGTTTTTTCCTGAAGCACGGGGAGATCTCGACGTTCATAGGCCGGCTGCTGCCGGTCATTCGCCATCTTATCTCTATCCCTGCGGGGCTTGCCGGGATGAATCACTTCAGGTTTTCTCTCTACACCCTGGTCGGAGCCGGTATGTGGTGTACGATCCTGGCCTGGATCGGCTATTTCATCGGCAAGGAGCAGGCACTGATTCTGAAGTACTCACATCAGGCGATTATCGGCGTGCTCCTGTTCAGTGCGATTCTGATCGCAGTGTATGTCTGGAAACAGAAAAGGGCGAAGGCCTGCTGACGCTGAGTCGAGCAAGACGTGACCGCTGAAAACAGCAAAGGCGAGGGGATTTCCCCTCGCCTTTGCTACTGCCGACAGTGCTGAAGTGATGCTACTTCGGGACTTTTTCCCAGTCCTCAAGAAACTTCTTTATCCCGGCATCGGTAAGCGGATGCTTTGCCAGCTGGGTCATGACGCTGAAAGGTATCGTAGCCACGTCGGCACCGATAAGTGCCGAGTCCAGCACATGGATCGGATTGCGTATGCTCGCAACGATGATCTCGGCATTGAAGCCGTAGTTGTCAAAGATGGTCCGTATCTCTTCAATGATCCCCATCCCGTTCTGTGAGATGTCATCAAGTCGCCCGACAAACGGGGAGACGTAAGTCGCTCCTGCCTTGGCAGCCAAAAGTGCCTGCATTGCGGTGAATATCAGGGTGACATTGGTCTTGATCTTTTTCCCGGTCAGCGTTTTGGTCGCTTTGAGCCCTTCCGGGCACATCGGGAGCTTGATGACTATGTTTTTGTGAATCTTTGCAAGTTTCAAGGCCTCTTTTATCATGCCGTCATGGTCAAGTGAAATCACCTCGGCTGAGATCGGCCCGTCGACGATGCTGACAATCTCCTTGATGACTTCCTCGAACTTGCGTCCGGATTTGGCTATCAGAGACGGATTCGTCGTAACTCCGTCCACAAGCCCGAGCGAATGCGCCTCCCTGATTTCATTCACATCTGCGGTATCGATAAAAAATTTCATTTCCCCTCCACGTCCTTTGGTTTATTTATTGTTAAGCCGTTCCTGGTATTTTTCAAGGCAGTGTACCGAGCAGAAGTAGAGCTTCTCCCCCTCCAGCTTTCCTACCGTAGCATCTTCAGGCGACACGTAGACGCCGCAGACAGGGTCTTGAAAAGTCTCACCTTCAGCTTCCGTCTTGAGCGCGGAAGGCTTCTCCCCCGCATTCAGACAGCCTCTTACAATCCGGTATCCGATGTAGCCGATCAGAAGCCAGATGAGGATTCTCAAGCCGGCCCCCTCATATTTTCGTCACTATAGAGTTGTCCTGTAATCCGGCAAGGAGTTCAACGACTGTTCTCCCCAGGAGCGGATGCCTGAAGTCAGGGGCGATCTCCGCGAGAGGTTCGAGGACGAACCTTCTTTCGTGAAGTCTCGGGTGCGGGATGATAAGGCCGGGAGGAGTATCAATTTGCTGCTCTCCGTAAAAGAGAATATCCAGATCAAGCCTGCGGGCTTCGACAAGGTTCGTCCGGTTCCTGCCAAAAGTTTCTGTTTCGATCCGCATCAGCTCGATCAGGAGTTCATCAGGCAATAGACAGCTTTCGAGTCTCAGCACGGCATTGATGAAATTGTCTGTCGATCCCATGCCGACAGGTTCGGTGTCGTAGAACGATGAGAGGGCAGTGACTCTAGTTTCTTTGAGCTTTGCGAGTTCCGCGACACTTCGAAGGATATTCCCTTCCCTGTCGCCTATGTTGGAGCCGAGTGCTATGAAAATATTCCTGTTCACCGAACGCATTAGAGCACAGTTCGATTACATTTTCAACCGGTTGCTGTTTGCTGAAATGGGCGGGTAAATACCTTGACATGAGGATATACGGTGGCATAACATTATTTTTTTGACAGTTGCATATTGCCTCAGGAGACGACGATAGTGAGCTGGAAGGCGATTGGAATATTCGATTCAGGCGTCGGGGGACTGACGGTCCTGCGCGAGATCATGAAAGTGCTGCCTCAGGAGGATACGATCTACCTGGGCGATACTGCCCGCGTCCCTTACGGGACCAAGTCTCCGGAAACTGTTGTGAGGTTTGCACGGGAGATCACCTCATTTCTGGTCAATCGTGACATCAAGCTCCTTGTTGTTGCCTGTAATACTGCTTCCGCCGTTTCGCTTGACGAGCTTAAAGCGGAGTTTCCCATTCCGATTGTCGGAGTTATCGAACCGGGAGCAGTTCGCGCAGCAGCTGTTACGGTGAGCGGCAGGGTCGGGGTCATCGGGACTGCCGGGACGATCAGGAGCAGTGCCTATACAAAAGCAATCAAGAGGATAAATCCGGA
>VFJK01000143.1 GCA_009886125.1 Geobacter sp.
ATTACCGAGCGCAAGCGGGCTGAAGAAGAAATTCAGTTGAAGAACGCAGAACTGGAGCGCTTCACCTATACCGTTTCCCACGACCTGAAGAGCCCTCTCATCACAATAAAGGGGTTTGCCGGAGCAATGGAGAGTGATCTTCGGTCCGGCAGGTATGAACGGCTCGCTGGTGACTTGAAGAGGATCAACTCAGCTGCTGACAAGATGAGCGTCCTTTTGAGTAGCCTGCTTGAACTTGCTGCTGTCGGGCGCGTTATCAATGCTATTGAAGCGGTGGATATGAATCTGCTTGTAGATGAAGCGATTACGTTGTTTGCCGACTCTTTGATGCTTGGCAAGCTGAATATTCAGGTGCAGCCAGACCTGCCAACGGTTTTCTGTGACAGGATACGTATGGCAGAGTTGATTCAGAATCTGCTTGAGAATGCCATCAAATACATGGGTGGCCAGGCCGCACCGAGAATACTTGTCGGGACGCGGAGAGATGAGGAGGATATTATCCTTTTTGTTCAGGACAATGGCATGGGTATTGAGAAGAAATATCAGCAAAACATCTTCGGCCTCTTCAATAAGCTGGATTCCAGAAGTGAAGGGGCCGGAATCGGCCTGACGATTGTAAAGCGGATCATCGAGGTGCATCATGGTCGAGTATGGGTAGAGTCTGAGGGCCTTGGTATGGGGAGCAGGTTTTGTTTTACGGTGGATAAAAGCATGAGGAAAATTAAGGGGTAGTTGACATGGATTTGAATTCTGAGGTGATTGCATGAAATTAAAATCAGGTGAACCATTGGTGATTCTGCTTGTTGAGGACAATCTTGACCATGCTGAATTAGTGATACGCAATCTGGAGGAGTTCCAGGTTGCCAACAGAATTTACCATGTAGATGATGGTGAAAAGGCGCTGGATTATCTGCACGGCAGGGGGGCATATGCTGACCGGTCTCAATTCCCCATGCCACACCTTTTGATGCTCGATCTGCGTCTTCCCAAAGTGGACGGACTGGAAGTGCTGAAAGAGGTAAAAAAATGCGACGCCATTCGAGCACTGCCGGTAGTTATCCTGACTACCTCTGACTCAGAGCGTGACATGGCACAAGCTTATGAGTTTAATGCCAACAGCTATGTGACTAAACCGGTAGATTTTGCTGCATTCAGCAAGCTTATGAGCGATCTCGGGTTTTTCTGGCTGGCTTGGAACAAAAAGCCCTGGTAAGCGTTGGGCATAGAGTGCAGTGATTAGAAAAGGATCCTTCCATGCTGACAGATAATCCCGCATCGCCTTTGATACTGATAGTTGAAGACGATCAAGATCATGCCGAGCTGATGAAGGCTGCATTTCAGAGGTCAAAAGAAGAGTTTCGTCTTGAAATCGCTGTCACTCTGCATGCGGCAAGGAATGCTCTGAAACGGCAGATCCCTGACCTGATTCTGACTGATTTTCGCCTGCCTGATGGCGACGGGAGTGAGTTGGTTGTTGTTGTGAACAGGCGCTGTCCTATAATTCTGTTGACTTCCCAGGGCAACGAACAGGTGGCGGTGAACGCCATGAAGGCCGGTGTACAGGATTATGTGATAAAGAGTGTCGGGGTATTTTCCGGCATTGTGCGCATTGCCCAGCAGGGTATGCGTGAATGGGCTCTGCTACTGGATAAACACCGCTCTCAAGAGCTGATTGTGAAGAATGAGGCCAAACAGCGGGCAATGATCAAGAATATTGTTGACGTTATCGCTATCATGGACCAGGACGGGAAGATCAGTTACAAAAGTCCCAATGTCGAGAGGCTTTTCGGTTGGCAGCTTACAGAGGTCGTCGGTGAGGTTTTGTTACACAGGATACACCCTGATGATCAGAGCAGGGTAGAGAATGTTTTCAAGATTCTAACGAATGATCCTTCCGCCGAGCAAACAGAGGTATGTCGCTATCGTTGCAAGGACGGCAGCTATAAATGGATAGAGTTCACTGCATCGAATCTTGGGCAAGATCCTGAAATTTCAGGTTTTTTGTTGAGTTACCATGATATCACCTCGCGTAAGCTCGCTGAAGATGCTTTGATTGAGTCAATGAACAGTATGATAAAGTTTCACTCGCTGTCGGTCAATCGTGAGCTTAAAATCATAGAGCTGAAAAAAGAGGTGAATGAACTGCTAAAGAAAAGGGGTAAGGCGCAAAAATACAGGATAGTCGAGTGTTAGTGTTTTTTAGATATTTTATTGATGTGCGCGGGAATTCTTATGCCGGCCGATAGAATGAAAATTCTCGTTATTGGCGGTGATCAGGACAATCTGGTCACTTTAAAGGCTCAGATAAATGAGGCTCTGCCTGAAGTGTTAACATTGATGGCTTTTGACGCTGAGAGTGGTCTGAAGCTGGCAGCTGCTGAAAAGCCGGATGTTATTCTGCTCGACAGTGTAATCCCTGGAATGGACGGGGTTGAAGTATGTCGGGAACTGAAAACTGACAAGGTTTTATGCGACATACCGGTAATTTTCGTTACGGCACTAAAAGGGAGCAGGAGCAGTCGGATCCATGCCCTGGATTGCGGCGCTGAAGCCTTTATTTACAAGCCGGTCGATGAGGTCGAGCTTACTGCACAGATCCGGGCAATGTTTAAAATCAGAACCGCAAACACTCAAATACGCTACGAAAATGACCGGCCTTCCGCTTTGACAGAGATGCAGATGCATACTTTTAAAGATACTTATCTGGCTACCCTGAATCTGATGGATGATTTACATAGTGAAAATGAAGCCAGAAAAATATCAGAAGAGGCTTTGAGACGGAGTGAAAGCAAGTATCGGTTACTGCTCACCAACATACCTGATGTCTCCTGGACAGCTAATTCCCTGGCTGAAACCATCTACGTCAGCGGTAAAATTAAAAATATCATCGGTTTTTCATACGAGGAGATTGTTAAAGCGGGCAGCTCCTTCTGGATTGACACTATTCATCCTGATGATGCGACAACTGTCAAGGAGGCGTTTGACTTACTGTTTAAACGGTCACGCAAATTTGACAAGGAGTTTCGTCTCAGGAAGAAGGATGGTGCCTGGGTCTGGGTGAATGTCCGTGCAAGCAAGGTCTATGAGAAGGATGGCTGTTTCTTTTCTGATGGCATCCTTACTGACATCAACAGCCGCAGGCAGCTTCAGGATAAAAACAGGGACCTTGACAGGGAAATCCTTGCGCTTTATTCGATCGGATCACGTCTTAACTCCACGACTGATTCAAGCGAGGTTTGCAGCTACATTCTCTTCCAACTGAACAATATGATGAAGATAGATCGTTCCTACATTTATCTTCAGGACGACAGTGTTGGGCTGAAGCTCAAGACGTCATTGGGCATCACCGGAAAGGTCAAGGATGCGCTCAAAAGTTTGCCCATAACGATCCCCTGGGTAAAGAAGGTCTTATCAGGCAAGCATGTCAAGTCTAAGGGGCTGATACCTCTGGATCTGCCAGAGGCTGCTGGTCTTTCGGAAACCGCAGCCGGGATCAGCGCCTGGTGTGCTGTCCCCTTGAAAATCGGGTCAGAAGTGATCGGTCTCCTCCTGGTTGCTCACAACACGGAAAAGAATTATTCCCAGAGAGAACTCTTTCTGCTGAATTCGATCTCAAATCAACTGGCGGTACTGATCGAAAACCACTCTCTCTATGAAAAGATGCAGAATAAGAATCTGGAGCTTGAACGAAGCAGGGAGGACCTGAGAAAGAATCTCAAGAAAATCAGTCGCGCAAACGTCGAACTGGAGCGCCTTAATGTGGCTAAATCCAATTTTGTTGGCATTGCCTCCCATGAGTTGAATACACCTATTACCTCCATTTACTGTAGTCTGCAGTATCTTGATCTCTATTCCGACCTTGTGATGACCTCTGAGCAGCAGGAGATAATGGATTCTGTCAAGGAAGGGATTATACAGATAAAAGAGCTGGTTGAAGATCTTCTCTGTATTTCCAGGATCGAGGCATCCCATATGCCGATTCAGAAAGCACCTCTAGACCTGCTGATGCTCAGTCGTGAAATCGCAAGTAGCCTCTCTGTACCGCTCTCTTCACGTAAGATAAGAATAGATTTCACTGGCGAAGAGGGTCTCCTTTGCGGAAATGAAAGTCTCTGCCGGATGGCAGTCAGGAATCTGCTGGACAATGCAATAAAGTTCACGCCAGATGGCGGCTGCATAACGGTTCGGGGAAGATACGTGGCAAAAGAGGAAGCCCTCGGCTACAAGAAGACCTTACGCTCCTTTTATCCGAAATTTCCCCTTAAAACTGATGTTTTAGATTGTTATTACCGGCTGGATGTCCAGGATACCGGTATCGGTATTCCTTCTGACGAGCTTACTCGGATATTTGCGAAGTTTTACGGTGTCGGTGACATCTCCCATCACTCTTCAGGGAAAACCGGCTTTATGTCCAAAGGGTCCGGGCTTGGCCTCTCTATTGTCAAAGGTGCTATGTCTGCTCATAATGGCTTTGTCTGGGTGACAGCCGATCCTGACGGAACCGGCAGCATTTTTTCCCTTCTCTTTCCCCTTAATTGTTGACGCTGCACTTTCTGCTTAATTAGCCGTTCCCCATATTTATTTACCTCTAAAGTTTGTTGCATTGAATCCGATACTATAACCATGAAACTTCATCGTCATACATCCGTCGGCAGGTATGCTGCTACGATACCTCACACAAGACCTGAACGGTACTCGGCTACGGATGCGGTACTGCTGGACAGCCTGTCAAACGGGATTATTTTCATTGATAATCTTTGTGTTATAAGGTGCGTAAATTCAAAAGTTGAAGTGCTGCTAGGTCTCTGTCGGGACTCTGTCATCGGGAAAAGACTGGACTTGCTCCCTCTTGGTACACCTCTCTATCGCATTCTGAGTGAAAGTTCCTGCAATTTGCCATTTGAAGTAAATATTAACGGGACAGCCATAGCAGGGAAGACTTTTGAGTTGAGAGCACCAAGTGGTTCTGTTGCAGGAGAGATAATCGAACTGCATGATGTAACCGACATGAAAAGGGAGCGAAAACTTCGTGAAGATTATATAGCTATGATGACTCATGACCTTAAATCTCCTCTTACGGCAATTATCTGCTATGCCCAGATGCTAAAACTTGATTTTTTCGGGAAGATTGAAACTGTAATCCGTAATCCGGTTGAAAAAATAGAGGTGAGCTCTTTAAAGCTTCTTTCCATGATAGAAGAAATTATGGATTCGTACCGGTCTGAGGCAAGCGGTCTTTTCCAGGTATATCGCAAGCATGATGATATAAAACTAATTATATCGGAATGTTGTCAGGAGAAAGCTCTTGAAGCTGAGGCAGCGGGGAAGATCTTCGAATTCAGAATCGCAAATGATATTCCCATGTTCAGTTTTGACAAAAGACTGATCCCTCATGTCTTTACAAACCTGTTAGGCAACGCGCTCAAGTATACGCCAAGATCCGGGCGTATCACTTTGGTTGCACAGATGAAGAACCTGATCCTTCATGTTGAGGTTGAGGATACCGGAATAGGCATATCAAGGGATGATCTGAAACGAATTTTCACACGATATTACCGGGCTGCAAATGCAGATTGTTTTTTCGGGACTGGTCTTGGTCTCACCATCAGTAAAGCCATCGTTGAGGCGCATGGCGGGAACATCGAGGTGGAGAGCACAGAGGGAATCGGCAGTAAATTTGTGGTCAAAATTCCCCGTAGTTACGAAGAGATACAGAGCCAAATAGCTGCATAATGAAAACTAGTTGAGAAGAGGGGTTTATGCGCAATCTGACGATAAAAACGCAGCTTATCTGCATGATCGGAGTTTTTGCACTCATGATGCTGGGTACAGGCCTGTTGGGCCTTATGGGGATGAAAGAGAGCAACAGGTCGCTTAAGCTGGTCTACGAGGGGAATGTGACCACTATGGATAAGCGACTGGCGTTGAAAGTTCAGGCTCCGAATTATGCCCAGTACAAGGATGCCATGACAAATTTGCTCAAGAAAGAGAGCGAGAGTGCCCAAAAAAGGTATGCTGAGGCGCTCGCTCGTTACAAAAGCATCAGAAACATAATGGTTGTGAGTATTCTGGTCACTCTTCTGGGAGGCTCGCTGGCTGTTTTTATTATCATTCGTACTATCCGTCGTTCTGCACGAACTCTGGCTGACGTCTCATTGCGTGTTGTCGATGGCGATCTCTCCGTCCGCGTAGTCTGTGAAAAGGGTGACGAACTGGGCGCTATCGGAGAGTCATTCAATATAATGCTGGATGCCTTCTCCATGGTGTACGGGAAGCTTAAGGGGAACATGGCCCTGCTGGCTTCAACAGCCGGCCATATGAATTACAGCAGAAGAGATTGCTGCCGTATCGAAAAGATTGCCGACAAGATCTGTTCCGTGGCAACTGCAAGTGAGGAGATGGCAGCCACCAGTATTGAAATTGCGCACAACTGCCTGACAGTGGCAGAAAGTTCAAAACATGCGAGTACTGCAGCTCTGAACGGTTCAGCAGTAGTGCACGAGTCTCTTTCGATCATGCACCGAATAGCTGATCGCGTTAAGGAAACAGCCAGGACAATCGATGGGCTCGGTGCTCGGTCGGACCAGATCGGTGATATCGTCGGCACTATTGAAGACATTGCTGATCAGACCAATCTGCTTGCTTTGAACGCGGCAATCGAGGCAGCACGAGCAGGCGAACAGGGTCGCGGTTTTGCAGTGGTTGCAGATGAAGTTCGTGCACTTGCAGAACGGACTGCAAAAGCAACCCGTGAGATCGGGGGGATGATCAGATCAATTCAGGAAGAGACAAAAAATGTCGTCGCTTCCATGGAGGAAGGTGTGCATGAGGTTGAAAGAGGGACAGCCGAGGCGGAGCGTTCGGGAATAGCTTTGCAGGAAATACTGGACCAGATTAACTCTGTCAGTATCCGGGTAAGTGAGATTGCTACTGCTGCCGAAGAGCAGACTGCTACGATCAGCGAGATCAGCAACAACATATTGCAGATAAGCGAAGTCGTGAGGGATTCAAGCACGGGGAATCAGGACTCCGTATCTGACTCATCACAGCTTTCCGGTATCGTGGTTGAACTGGAGAGGCTTGTGGATAATTACAAGCTTACATCTGACGAAATGGACGAACAGATTGCACTGCAGCAGGCAGCATGATTGTTGGTCGGTTGTTGCCATGAATAACTGCAAAATCAAGGAGGATTGCTATGCCAAACATACTGATTGTAGACGATTCATCCACTATGAGAAAAATCATTTCCCGTTCTCTCAGGCAGGCAGGAATTGCTGTAGATGAAATTTTTGAGGCGGGAGACGGATTTGAAGGGCTTACTGCTCTGGCCGATAACAAGGTGAATTTGATCCTGTCGGATATCAATATGCCTAATATGGACGGCATGGAATTTATCAAGCAGGTGAGGGCAAGCGGCAGTAAGGTTCCTATTGTCATGATTACTACGGAGGGTGGAGAAGATCTCCTTAATGAGGCAATAAAGAGCGGAGCCAACGCCAGTATCAAAAAGCCCTTTACTCCGGATCAACTCAACGAAAAACTGGGAGGTCTGATATGACGCCCTTTAGTATGTCTGTTGCGTCTACTGCCAAAGTGCATGAAGAGGAGCTGAGCAAGTACGTAATCAGCGCAGCCAAAGAGGTCTTTTCTACCATGGTTATGATGGAGCTTGAAGACAGCTTTCCGCTGACCGAACCTGTCACCCGCTTCAAATGCAGCATTACCGGTATGGTCGGACTTGCGGGGACATACTCGGGCATACTTTCCATCCACTGTCCACATCAGTTTGCTCTGCGCATAACTTCAAACATGCTGGGAATAGATATCGCAGATGCAGGTGAAGATGTGAACGATGCTCTTGGCGAGTTGGCAAACATGCTCGGGGGGTATGTTAAACAGCTCCTCTCCAAAGGCGGTCTGGATATCAATCTCTCCATCCCCACAGTAATTTCCGGAGAGGAGTATACAGTTAACTTTATGTCGGACAGCGACTGCGTTAGTATCCCCTTCTCGAACGACGGTGAAAGATTCCTGATCGGGCTTAAGCTGAGAAGGGAAGGGGCATAAAGGAGATAGCCATGGCATCCTTCGAAAATCTCCACACTATATTCAAAGCAGCTATGCAGCTTGCTGCAACTGATAGCGGAGTTCTGCTCGGCCAGCCTCTTGAAATGGAGGCGGAAGAGTCCCTGAGTATTGATAGAGTGGGGTTTCTAGGCGAAAAGGAAGACCCCTTTTTTGTCACCACTGTCGAGTCGGGTGGAGAGTATCCGGGCGAGCTTTATCTGCTCTTTTCTTTTCGCGATGCGATCCTGCTTAGCGGGCTGCTCCTCGGAATTCAGCCGGCGCGGATTGAGGAGAAGAGAAGACTGGCAATTATGGAGCCGGATGACGGAGATGCTTTCGCGGAAATTCTGAATCAGGTGATCGGCTCATTTAACTCCGGGTTAACGACTACCCTGCCTCAAAAGGTTCATTTGAAACTTCAGCCGCCAAGGAAGTTTATCCCTGGGACGGATGTCCTGAGTGATCTTGAGCCGATGTCTGAAGGAGAGTACTGCCTTTTTCGCTATCGGTTGAAGCTGGAGGGAACAAAAACGGATAATCTGGACATACTTATCCCTCTTGCTCTGGCGAAACTCTTTGATCCCCAGGAAGAAGATTCTGTTGCTCTGGAACCAGAACCTGCAGAGCTGTCGCAAGTTATAGAGAATGAGAACAACAATGCTGTAGAGCCAAAACAGACGATTCTGATTTTTGAGGATGATCCATCAGATATGGCCCAGACTATGGAGATTCTCTCCGCAGCCGGGCTGAAACCGATAGATGCGACTCACAGTAGCGATTTCATTGCGCTCTGTCCTGACGGATCGGCTGCCATGGCGGTAGTCGGGGTAGCCGATGCCGATGAGCAGGATACTGCTCTCAGAACAAGGATCAAAGCGCTTTGTCAGTCAGCACCGTTCCCTGTTCTCCTCTGTGCAAAACGCTGGACTCGTACAGCGATTATAAAGGTGTTGAGCTACGGGGCAAAGGAGATTATCCTGAGGCCTTACGACAGCGACATACTTGTTGATCGGGTTAACAAGCTTCTCAAGGCCGCCTGAAAAAAAGCTTCAGTACTGCTCATTTCAGTGCTCTTCCAACCAATACTTCCCTGCACTCATTTCCCTCCTTTCCAAGAGTCAAAATAATGGCTCCTGTCAAGAATGACCGCTTTTCCTGCTCCCTGAAATTCCTTGAATTAGCGCAATAGACCGAAATTGCAAGACAAATCAGACTGGTACAGCCTTTGCACATTTGTCGCCGAGGAGGAATTTGATATGGGACTGGATGGAATATTTAGCACCACTATCGAGCTTCTCGGTAAAAACATTGATTTGAGGGCGAAAAACCACAATTTTATCTCTGCCAATCTAGCCAATGCAGACACTCCTGGATACCAGCCGGTTACCATGTCCTTCGAAGAGGAACTCCGGAAAACGCTTCGAGGTGGTGGTGCTGTTCCAGCGAGCCCTCGCCATATTCCTCTTGATGGTTCTGCTTCAAGCAGATACAGCCAAAAGAGTCGAGTGAACGAGCCAGCTGCAAGCCTGCCAGGAAAGGATGGTAACGGCGTAGAACTGGACAGGGAGATGGGGCGAATGGTGGAAAACCAGATTATGTACACTGCTTCCATCCAGATTCTGGCGCAAAAGTTTCAAGGGGTTAAATCCGCTATCAAAGGGGGCAGCTAAATGGATTTTTTCAGCGCAATGGATATCAGCTCATCTGCACTGTCCGCTGAGCGAACAAGAATGAATCTGATATCCAGTAATCTTGCCAATGCAAACTCCACCAGAACATCTGAAGGGGGGGCATACCGTCGCAAGGACGCAGTTTTTTCAGCTCAACCGCTGTCCGAAGGGTTTCAGTCGAGTCTCAATAAGTTCAGTCAGCAGTCACTGAAGCAGGTAGGAGTGGTTGATATTGTCGAAGATTCTTCTCCCCCAAGGGTACAGTACGAACCTTCACATCCGGATGCCAATTCTGAAGGTTACGTGTCTCTTCCAAATGTGAATGTAATGGAGGAGATGGTCGATATGATCTCCGCAACAAGGGCTTATGAGGCGAACGTTACCGCAGTTCAGGCTGCAAAGAGCATGGCTTTGAAAACTCTGGAGCTAGGTAAGTAGACAGTTCTCCCTGATCTGCTTATCGGCATATGAGCCAATAGGTTTAGGGAAATATGGAGGGAAATATGGACATCAAGGGAATTGGAAGCGGAACAGGAGTAGGACATACGTTTCCGGCAATACCGAAGAGTCAGCCTTTATCTGGTGCGGATGGTTTCGGGAAAGTTATCGGTGAGTTGGTCAATTCTGTAAACAATACTCAGCTCTCAGCTGACAAGTCCATTCAGAACCTGATAACAGGCGAATCAAAGGGGCTCCATGAAGTAATGATTGCCATGGAAAAATCCTCTATTTCGATGCAGTTCCTGACTCAGGTGCGCAACAAGGCTGTAGAAGCATATCAGGAAGTCATGAGGATGCAGGTCTGATAGATGCACATCTGACCGTGATGCAGTGGTAACCTTTCAACCAAAAAACTAGTCAGGAACCGAGATGCTTGAGAATTTCAATAAACTGCTTAAACCATTTTTAGCCCTTCCGTTCAATAAGCGGATTGTTGTGGTCGTAGTGGTGGCAATTTCGGCAATTTCATTTACCGTGTTGGTGATTGCATCCAATAAGAGTGACTACAAGGCACTCTTTACCAATCTCAGTACTGAAGATGCGGGTGAGGTTGTCAAAAAATTGAAAGAGCAGAAAGTTCCGTATCAAATCGCTGGAGACGGGAAGGCAGTTATGGTCCCGGCCGATAAAGTTTATGACCTTCGCCTTTCTCTTGCATCTGAAGGGCTTCCCCAGGGTGGAGGAATCGGGTTCGAAATTTTCGATCGTAAAAACTTCGGCATGACCGAATTCGTACAAAAGATAAACTACAAAAGGGCATTACAGGGCGAACTGGCAAGGACGATTGGCCAGATATCAGGTGTTGATCAGGCAAGGGTGCATTTAGCAATACCGGAAAAAGCTCTCTTTACAGATAGCGAAAAACCGACGACTGCTTCCGTAATCATAAAGATGAAGTCAACACGATCTCTTCAGGAAAATGAAGTGCAGGGGATCATCCATCTTGTAGCGTCTTCTGTCGAGGGGATGGATCCCAGCCATGTCACGGTACTGGATGGTCGTGGCAAAATCCTGACGAAAGGCGGTCCTGGCGATCTTAATAGTAAAATGACTACGGCTATGATGGAAACTGAACGCGGGTATGAAAAAAACCTCGAGGGAAAGCTTCAGACGCTGCTTAACAAAGTTGTAGGGAGTGACAAATCGGTTGCCAGGGTCTCCGCTAGCTTTGACTTCAAGCAGGTTGAAAAATATGAGGAGCAGTATGACCCGAAAACCGCCGCAGTCAGGAGTGAACAGCGAAGCGAAGAAAAAGCAGGGTTATCTAACCTTATCGGTGGAATCCCCGGAGTACAGACTAACCTGAGCAAAGTTCCTGTCGCACCCCCCCGTACTGTTGAAGGTGGCTCGAGAAGCGATGAAACACGCAATTTTGAAGTAGGGCGGGTCACCTCCCGAACCATAGAGCCGGTCGGCACTCTGTCCAAGGTTTCTGTAGCAATTCTGGTTGACGGTAGCTATGAAACTCCATCGGCGACCGGTAAAAAGAGCACGAAGAAGCCAAAATACATTCCGAGGACAGCCGAAGAGATACAAAAGATCGAGGCACTTGTTAAAAGTGCTGCAGGCATAGATTCAGAGAGGGGAGATCAGCTGACTGTTGTAAACATACCTTTCACCGAGATCAGTGAGACTGGTGATGATGGACGACAGCCATGGTGGCACGCACCGATTTACCAGACACTTCTG
Source organism: Geobacter sp. (assembly GCA_009886125.1). Lineage (GTDB taxonomy): Bacteria > Desulfobacterota > Desulfuromonadia > Geobacterales > DSM-12255 > VEOV01. The sequence goes on from VFJK01000143.1 coordinate 11,931, forward strand.
AAGAATGTCTTGATAGGTGTCGGGTTCCTCTCACTCCTCTTTCTGGTGCTCAAGCCAATGTTGCGAATTATCAGGACGAATGCCTCGGAGTACGAATCAGCCGAGTTGGTGAACAACCAGTTACAAAAAGCACTCTCTAACCCTCTGCGGGGACAGCTGGAGAGTCAGCCTTCCGTTTCGCAGATTGAATTGATCGAGCATGTAAAAAAAGAACCATACCAGACTGCCCAGATTCTTAAAAGCTGGCTTGATAATAAGTGATGGGAGCACGTTATGAACGGAGCTGAAAAAGCGGCAATTCTTCTACTTTATATTGGCTCTGAGGCGACCAGTAAAGTTTTCTCGCATCTGGAGGACTCCCAGATAAAGAGGATCAGCCAGAGTATGAGCGGTTTGGGGTATGTAGCACTACCTGCGATTCATGATGTGGTTAATGAGTACGTGAATATTACCAATCCTGATGCCGGCTTTTTTTCACAAGGGGACGAGTTCGTAAGAAAGATACTTGAGAAGGCGCTTGGCCCACAAAAGGCCGATATGCTTCTTCAGGACATCCATTCGTCGAACTACGGGGATATTGAGGATATTCTTGCCACCATGGATTCGAAGACGATAGCAAATTTTCTCTCGCAGGAACATCCACAGACAATTGCGGTGATAATAGCCAAATTGAAGCCGATTCAGACCAGTGAGATAGTTGGATTCCTCCCCAGGAATTTGCAGGCCGAGGTAGTGATCCGAATTGCAGATGTCGATCAGGTCTCACCGGAAGTTCTTGCTGATGTCGATGATGTCATGAAGAAAGAGCTTAAGGCGATGGGAGGGGTGCAGAGATTCAAGGTCGGTGGGGTCGAGAAAGTTGTTGAGATGTTCAATCATCTCGAACGGAGTAAGGAAAAACAGATACTTGACAGTCTTGACACCATGAATCCGCCACTTGCAGAGATCATCAGGAAACATCTCTTTACCTTTGAGGACATTCTGAAGCTTGATGATCGGAATATTCAGTTGATCATGAGGGAAGTTGCCAATGATGCCCTGACACTGGCGATGAAAACGATAACAGATGATGTCAAGGAGAAGATATTCAGCAATATTTCAAGCCGTGCCGCTGAAACGATCAAGGAGGATCTGGAGGTGATGGGGCCGGTGAGGCTTTCGGATGTTGAAAAGGCTCAATCGGAGATAATCAAGACCGTGAGGAGACTGGAGGAAGAAGGGAAAATAGTTCTGGCAGGCCGAGGGGGGGATGATGTCCTTGTCTAGGATTATAAAATCAGCAAGTCCGGTAAATGCTGCAATAAACAGTTTCAGTTATCTGCCGCTGTCTGATCAAGTGCAGTCGCATTCAAATGGTGCAATGAACAGCAATGATTTCATCCCAATGATTATTTGTCATGAAGAAGAGAATATTCACTCTTTTCCCAATGCCTCTCGCACCCAATCAACTGTTATTGCATCGGAAAACAGCGAAAAGCAGTTGAAAGATAACGCATTCATGCCGCTGATAATGAAGCAGACCCAGATGAAGGATAATCATACCGCTTGCAATGGAGAACCATGCCTTCCAGCCCTGATTGAAGTCTCCGATGCAATTAGTGATGAAAGTCTGCAAAAGAAAGTGGGAAGGGCATTCGACGAGGGGGTTATAGAAGGATGGCGCCTTGCAGAAGAAGCAATGAACAGTAAATGCAGAGCCATAATCGAGGCAGTGGAATATATGGTCGAATTGCGTGAAAAGATACTTCATGAGTGTGAGGATGACCTCCTCAAGCTCTCCTTGATTGTTGCACGAAAGATAATCCACAGGGAGATATCCCTGGACAGACAGATCGTTGTAAATGTTGTCGCAGCTGCTGTCCGCACTGTTTCCGAGCAGGATGGGATCGTGATCCGGTTGAATCCGAGCGATTATGAGGCAGTGGCAGAAAAGCGCAATTTTTGCCTCTCGGGTGATGAGGAGAGACGCTTAGTCCTTAAAGCTGACGAAACAGTACCCCTTGGTGGTTGTATGGTTGATACCACGATGGGGGTTATTGATGCCGGGATTGAGACCCGACTGGAGGAAATCTGCTGCTGTCTTCTGAATGGTCAGAAAGCGGCGTACAAAGATTCAATCGAAGAAGGAGTGGTGATTCAACATGCTAAAACTTGATATCTCACGCTACTTCCAGGTAGTCGAAACAGCTCACACGCATAAATTCCACGGAAAGGTGACTCAGGTAGTAGGCCTTGTCATCGAGGGATACTGCTCTGAGGCATCTATCGGGGCGCTTTGTGAGATACATCCGAGAGACGGGATGCCTATTCCGGCCGAGGTTGTCGGATTTCGCGATAACAAGACTCTTCTGATGCCTCTCGGGGAAGTTCGCGGAGTGGGACTAGGTAGCCTGATTACAGTTAAACGTGAGAAAGCCTCGTTAGCTGTCGGGAACGCTCTCCTGGGAAGGGTTATCGATGGGCTCGGGATACCGATCGACGGTCTTGGAGAGATTCTGGGCGACGAAGAGTATCCTATCTACGCAACGCCGGTAAATCCCTTGATGAGAAAACCGATACGCAAACCCCTCGATCTGGGAATCAGAAGCATCAATGCCATGATGACCTGTGGTGAAGGACAGCGAATCGGCATCATGGCCGGCTCCGGTGTCGGGAAATCTACTCTGCTCGGGATGATTGCCCGTAACACAGAGGCGGACATCAATGTTATCGCCCTTATCGGAGAGCGAGGTCGAGAACTTCGGGATTTTATCGAAAGAGATCTAAAGGACGAGGGGCTGAAAAAATCCGTTGTTGTTGTAGCCACTTCTGACCAGCCACCTCTTATCAGGATGCGGGGGGCCTATATTGCAACGACGATAGCGGAATATTTCCAGGCACAAGGGAAAAAGGTGCTTCTGATGATGGACTCTGCTACCCGCTTCGCTATGGCAATGAGGGAGGTCGGACTTGCCATCGGCGAGCCTCCTACCACAAAGGGTTACACCCCTTCTGTTTTCGCGGCTCTCCCCAAACTCCTTGAAAGGGCTGGAAATTTCCAGGAAGGGAGTATAACCGGGCTTTATACGGTGTTGATCGAAGGAGATGATTTTAATGAACCGATTACCGATGCCATGAGGAGTATTCTCGACGGGCATGTACTTCTTTCCCGTGATCTCGCTTCCCGAAATATATATCCACCAATCGATGTGCTGAATAGTACAAGCAGGGTCATGAGCGATGTTGTGAATAAGCAGCATCAAAATCTGGCAGGGAGATTTCGGGAGGTGTTGGCTACCTATCAGCAGGCTGAAGACCTGATCAATATCGGTGCTTATAAAACCGGAAGTAATCCTCAAATTGATTACGCCGTAACTAAGAGAAGCCAGATGATTGACTTTCTGAAACAGGATGCATTCGAGGGGATAGATATGACTGCATCAATTGCCGGGCTTAAGGATATTTTTGATACCGCAGTCAAATAGTAGGTATCGAGATTCAGCAGCACGATTAACAGGACGGATTCCAAAAGGGGTGAAGTATGGGAGACGAAGGCTTTAAACTGGATAGAATACTTAATTACCGCCGAGAGGTTGAGAAGGTATGCAGTATTGATTTGGCCGCTGCAACAACAGAGTTTGAAGGGGCCATCATGCAGCTGAACTTGGAAGAGAAATCAATGCAGCTTATCACGACTGAACTCGCTCGCAGGCAGGAAGAAGGGATTTACGCTGGTGAACTCCAGCTCTACAGTAACTGCCGCTTGAAGAAAAATGGAGAAATCCGCAAACATCGCCAGAATGTTGCTTGTCTGGGAGAGTTTATGGAGGTCAAGAGGGAGAGCCTACTAGATGCTGCGAAAGATAAGAAGACGATGGAGATCTATAAGGAGCGTAAAAACAGGTCACTCCAGAAGAAGATTACTGAACGGGAGCAGACCTTTCTTAACGAGATTGCTATCCGTAAGAGATGTGGAGGCTAGGATGGGCTGCTCGAGAGTTAGTTGCCTTCATCAGGAATCGAGGTGAGAAAGATGGACATGCGATCAGCAGTTCAACAACCGAGGGTTTCACCTGCCAGTTTAGCCGGCACTGTTACATCGGGCAGACAGAATCTTCCCACAACACTGCAACATGTTTCCGTATCACGTTTTTCACAGAATCTTCAGAAGAAGGCTGAAGCTGAATCATCGCGAGAGCCTATCGCAGCAGCGAAACAACAGGGGGAAGCCGATCTCGCTGTTGCTGTTTGTCATCCGGGAAACCCGGCGACTGGCGAAATACAATCCGAAGAAGCAGGGCTTAACAGGGAACCTGTTGCTCTGAACAATAATTCCTCTCTGGAACTTCAACTCGCGATGTTCGTCTCGGCAGCTGTGGTCACAGCCCCGGTTAAAACCAGGCCACTGGGTAATTTACCTGGATTCACGGATGCTGAAACTGCTCCTGCGAAGCGATCTAAGCCAGCATCCGGAATTACGGTCGAAGAGGAGAGAAATCAGCAGTTGATCTCCACTGCAGCTTCAGTCGGCCGGAATGAAGCGGGCAAATCAATTTCGGGAGAGAAAGGGCTTGCCCAGGCTCCTCCCGTAACCTTTATGAGCAGGCAGAATGAGATTCTCAAGCCAATCGCAGAGGTTGCTGTCCTTTCGGGAGGACCTTTTCAGTGCGAAGTTTCTGGTGTTGGAGAGTTGAGCGGAATGGGTGTTGATCTCGGCACATCCGGGCGACAAGGACCGGAAAATACTCCGGCCACCTCCCCCGTTCAGTTGAACGGGACTATTCAGCCTTTGTCAAAGGAGCAGCTTGCATCACAACAGATTGCTCAGGAGTACAGATTTGCAGTGGAGGAAGTGACTGTCGGCGCACGAATGTCGTTGAAAATCGGCAATGAACAGACGGCAGCGGCTGTAAATGCAGGCCGGCCGGCAGCTGAGAAGGTCAGCGCCCGACCGGAAGTGTGGAATGAAGAGATGAGGGTTTCTCTCAATACGGGAGGAGTTACTGGGGCTGCTCGCACGCAGCTTCTGCATGAGATGATCGATAGTAATCTCTCCATGTTTGAATCTGATGATGGCCTCAACGATGCTCCAACACTGGTTGGCAGTTTCAGAAATAAGGTGAGGGCGAAAGCATCAAATGAGGCAGGAGAAGCAGATGCTATGAACGATACTGTATCAGTTGCAGGAAGAATCAGTGAGAGGGCGGCGGAAGTCCGGTCTCAGCCGGAAGCCAAACCGATCAGCGCAGGTAGGGAGTTACGAGAGAGTATCCTTGCCCAGGTTAACGAAAGTATTGCTTCCTATCATGGGAAAGATATCGGACAGGTCACAATCAAGCTTAACCCTGTGGAGTTGGGAGCGCTGAAGATAAACGTGCAGGTTGAAAACAGAGTGGTGAAGGTCGAGATCACGGCAGAAAATCAGATGGTAAAGGATGTCCTGATGGGACAACTGGACACGTTAAAAGAGGTCCTGCTGAAGCAGAATCTGTCAGTGGAGAGATTTAATGTGTCCGCAGGTGAAGGGTATGGTTTTAGCCAGGCATTTAGTGAGGGAAAACAGCCGTCGCAGACCTGGCAGCAGGCAGCGCCTAGCAATGTGAGCGGCAGGCTCGAAGCTGGTGAAGAAGTGAGCAGCGCACATTGGAGGGGACGGGAAGATGCACTGGTGGACCTGAGACTCTAAATAAAGGGGGCATAATATGATCACGGACATTGCAGCAGTAACCGGTTCGAGTAGTGCAGCGGCTACTATGAAGAAAGAGACGGGGGTGAATAAGGATGATTTCCTGAAGCTGTTCGTTACGCAATTACAGAATCAGGACCCACTTAATCCTCAGGATAGCTCACAATTCATTTCTCAATTATCCCAGCTAACCCAGGTTGAACAGGCGTACAACACCAATACGAATCTGAGCAATCTTCTTGCAGCCACGCAGAGCTCAACTGACCTCTCTCTCATGTCATTCATCGGCAGGTCAGTCCTGACAACCGACAACCATCTTTTTTTGGCAGCCGGAACTCCGCAGCACCTGAACTTTAACCTTCCTGCCGAAGCTGAAGCGTTGCTGGTCCAGATCAAAAATGCTTCCGGGCAGGTTGTCCGGTCCCTGAGCCAAAATGGTGTAACAGCAGGCAATGGATCAGTCCTCTGGGACGGGAAGGATAACAGCGGGGTGCCCCTCCGCTCCGGGCTGTTTACCTATACAGTTGCCGGAACAAAAGCAGACGGAACACCATTCAGCGGTACCAGCTTGAATACAGCAGTAATTGATGGCGTAAAGTTTAATAGAAGCGGGGCATCAGTGTTGACAAGCGGCACTTTGGAGATCAGCCCGCAGAGCATTGTGTCAGTGAATCTGTAGTATTTCGGGAGCAGTTTCCAACATTAAGTAAATCAATAAGGGGGTATTACCATGAGTATTACATCAGCAATGTTCAGTGGAATAAGCGGTCTTTCAGCAAATGGAGAGGCAATGGGTGTGATCGGGAACAATATTTCCAACGTCAATACAATCGGTTTCAAGACCGGTCGGGCTCTTTTTTCAGATATGCTTTCCGCAACTCTCGGGAATAATTCGCAGGTCGGTCGGGGTACCCAGCTTTCGAAAGTGGAAAACCTCTTTGGTCAGAGTTCGTTTGAAACAACAGAGAATGTGACTGATCTTGCCATCCAGGGGAGCAGTTTTTTTACATTGGGGTCACCGATCGCAACCGGTGCGCAGACTGCTACCAGTTCATTTTATACGAGGGCAGGCGCATTCAGCGTTGACAGCAACAACTTTCTGGTTAATCCGGAAGGGTACCGGGTACTTGATGCAGCAATGACACCGGTGCAATTCCCGACAGCAGCTCCGGCAGCTACTCCTCCTGTCGTTGGTTTCAGCAAAATTACCAAAATCGCTAATGACGGAACAATCACCTATCTCGATACGGCAGGAGCAGAACAACTCTATGCGAGCAAGATAGGAGTGGCTAAAGTTCCTGATCAGGGGAAAATGATCAAGGTGGGGGGGACACTTTTTGTGGCTGGCAGCGATACAGGAATAACCACTTCCAGCATAGCTGCTCCGAACGGTGCTGACGAAAGGATTTTTTCAAATTCCCTTGAGTCGAGCAACGTTGACATGGCGACCCAGTTTGTAAAAATGATTCTTACCCAACGGGCCTACTCTGCCAACTCCAAGACAATTACAACTACTGATGAGATGCTTCAGGAAGTTCTCAGCCTTAAACGGTAGTTTGCATAATTTGAGGTGATGTCCAGGTAATACAAAGTCAAAATTATGACTCCGTCTGATCATAAATATTGTCTTTGCCGTGAATCGGGGAGCACTTCATCCTCTTGAGGCAAGAGTAAACGGTAATCTGGTCTGCATATTATGGGACTTACAGATTTTGAGAAGGATGGCATCCAGGTTGCAGTGTGATGCCAAAGGGTATGAAAATGGCTGAAGTTAAGAAAGATAGTGGGGCCGTGACCCCTGCCAAGGGTGATCAAGCGCAGCCCGTGAAGAAGGAGAAGCTCCCTTTTAGCAAAAAAAAGAAATTGATTATCGCTATCGGGGCATTACTTGTAGTCATTGCTATTGTTGTTACTGTTTTTCTCACGATCAACAGGAAGAAGCCGACAGCTGATGAGGTTGAGGGCGAACCCAAGGGAAAAGCGGAAAAAACTGAAGTAGCTGATATTGGCATTATTTATCCACTAGAGCCTTTCATCGTAAATATTTATGACAACAACGAGAGCCGGTATCTGAAAATCAAAGTGGAGTTCGAGATTTCCGAAAAAGAAGTAATCCCAGAGCTTGATGGCAGAAAAGCCCTGATTCGCGACACCATACTGATACTCCTGACTACTAAAACACTTAATGACATAAAAGATCTAAAGGGGAAAACCCTGCTGAGGGAAGAGATACTTGCTGCGATAAACAAGATTCTCCCGCCGGGCAATGTGACGCGGGTTTACTTCACTGATTTTGTAGTTCAGTAACTTCGGGGAGCCATGGAAAACAGTCTTAAACAGGAAGAGATCGACACCCTCGTCACGGCATTTTTCGAAGGGCGTCTTGATCCGGAAATGGAGCTGAAAAAGGCAAAGGGCGGCGTGAGCAGCTACGACCTTTTTAACTCCGAGTCTCGAAATCTTTTAGTTCCCAATCTCGATATAATCTATGACGGATTTATCCGCTATAACAGAGTTACCCTGTCAAATCGTCTACGCAAACTTGTGGAGATTAAAAAAGTCGGTGCCAGTTCATACAAATTCGATGATTTTCTCCATACTCTCCCCTCGCCGGTCTGCATGGCGCTCTATAAAATCGAGCCTTTAAAAGGTGCAGCCCTTATTGCGATGGACAGCGCTCTGGTATTCACTATTGTCGATAGTATTCTGGGCGGTACCGGGAACAGTTCCAACCCTGAGAGTAACCGGCTGTTCACCTCAATTGAGCTCCGTTTGATGGAGAAGATAGTCAAGGATATGCTTGCTGATATGGAGAAGGCCTGGGCACCTCTCTTTGCCACCAGGATGAGTCTCCTGCGTATGGAGATGAATCCGCGTCTTGTCAACATTGTGCCTCCCGAGTACCAGGTTGCTGTCATGGACATGGAGATCCAGGTAGATACGGCTGTCGGTCATATGGCTTTTGCTGTCCCATACATGACTATAGATCCGATTCGGGACAAGCTGAAGACCGGTTTACAGTTTGATATAATGGCCATTGATCCTGGCTGGGCGCAGCGCTTGTCAGAAGAAATCATAGGCACACCGCACGAAGTTTCGGTAGAGATGGGAAGTTCAACAATCACTCTTGCCGAGCTTCTGCAGCTTTCTCCCGGGGATACGATAATGCTGGAAAGTACCCATGATGGTGAAATTCCGGTTAAAGTCGGAGGCGTAGAGAAATTCATGGGTGTACCGGGTATGCGGAGAGGTAACAAGGCTGTCCAGATAACAAGGGTTATTCAGGAAAAGGGGGTATTGTGAGTGAATTTTATGATAAGAGAGGGTTGACAGCAGGAGAAAGCGAGCAGAAAAATCCTGAGAGCCCGAACCAGCTCAGTGTTGAATTCGGTCGTACAAGAATGCTGGTCAATCAACTCCTCCAGCTTCCAAGATTCATGCAGGTAAAGGAGACATCGTGAGCGAATTGGACGATAAGGGTGAAATCAGAGATAGCGAAAGGGATAAGAATAATCTTGATCTAATACTTGATATACCGCTTCAGCTCACTGTGGAACTGGGTCGAACCAGGCTACTGGTCAAGGATCTCCTTCAGCTGAACCAAGGGGCAGTGGTAGAGCTTACCAAGCTGGCAGGCGAACCTCTAGATGTGTTCGTGAACTCAAAACTGGTTGCGCACGGGGAAGCGGTAGTGGTCAACGACAAGTTTGGTATCAGGCTAATGGATATCGTCAACTCCAACGAGCGGGTCGAAAATATTCTATGAGATATTTTTTTGCGGTTCTCATTCTGATCGGAGCCTCTGACTTTGCATATACGCAGGAGAAAGAAGGCGCCTTCAACCCGGTAATGAGTTTTTTTCAGATGATCGCCTCATTGGCTCTGGTCATAGGCCTTATCTATGTCTTTTACTATATCTCCAATCGCTTCCTCAAAAAGAGGGGGAGTTCCAAGGGGCGGTCCCGGCTTATCAATATCGAGGAGACCTGTTACATCGCACCCAAGAAATCATTACTGCTGGTGGAAGTCGGTGGGGAATATCTGCTCCTGAGCAGTTCTGGTGAGGGAATACATTTTATCAAACAGATCATGATTCCAGAGAGTGAGCAGGATCAAGCCGGTTTACCGGTAAAGGAAGTTGGCCGTGGAGTATTCAGCTTGCAGAAAACTGACTGAAAGAGGATTACGTTCTCTGGATGAGTTGAGGGTAAAAAAATCTGAGTTATCCCCTTATCGGGGTTCGTCTCCTCTTGCGGGCAGATTAAAGGAATGGTGTCTACAGATGAAAATTCTTAGGACATGGTCGCTGATTGGTTGTCTTATCCTGCTGCTCACTGTTGCGGTTGCCGAGGCTGAGCCTCTCGCATCGTCAGTACTGAGTGGTGGATTGGAAAAGGCGGCAAAACCGGGGGAGTTTGCAGTCGTGATCCAGATCCTGGCCCTGATGACAGTCCTTTCACTGGCTCCGGGGTTTCTTATCATGACCACCTCTTTCACCCGCATCGTAGTGGTTCTCTCTTTTCTTAGAAATGCAATGGGGACGCAACAGACTCCTTCCAATCAGATCGTCATCGGGATGGCTCTGTTTTTGACATTCTTCATTATGGCGCCTGTCTGGCAGCAGATCAATACCAATGCCTTGCAGCCATACAAGACCGGTGCAATAACTCAACAAGAGGCGCTTCGCAGATCAGTCGCCCCGGTCAGAAAGTTCATGCTTTCCCAGGTGAGAGAAAAGGATGTGGCGTTCTTTCTCAGCCTTTCAAAGCTGCCCCGACCAAAAAATGCAAATGAAATTCCGACATTGACACTTGTCCCAGCTTTTATGGTCTCAGAGCTCCGGACCGCATTTCAAATAGGCTTTCTAATCTACATCCCTTTTATTGTGGTGGACATGGTTGTCGCATCGATTCTTATGTCAATGGGGATGATGATGCTCCCTCCGGTTATGATCTCCCTGCCATTCAAAATGTTGCTGTTCGTTCTTGTGGACGGATGGGCGCTGGTGTTGGGATCATTGGTAAAGAGTTTCGGATAAGTCTGAACTCTGGAATCTGTTCCGGCAGGCTTTAGACCTGTCCAATTCCTGATCTGCTTGTGATGCAAATCCTGATTCATGGAGGCAATATGACCCCCGAACTTATCGTACAACTTGCACGGAGAAGTTTTGAAGTTACACTCCTGTTGTCAGCTCCTGTCCTTATCTTCAGTCTTGTAGTCGGTCTCCTTATCAGTATTTTCCAGACGGTCACCTCGATCAACGAAGCGACTCTAACTTTTGTGCCCAAGATAGTTGCCGTGATGATTGCAATTGTCATTTTCTTCCCCTGGATGATGAGCTACATGAGCGACTTTACCAGGGAGATCTTTGGTATGATCCCTGATATGAGGCATTGACGTTGCTTATCCCGTTCGAAATTGCCATGTTTGATGATGTAACCCTGTTTATGCTGGTTCTTGGACGGATGGCAGGGGTACTATCCGTAATACCTTTCCTCGGTGGGAAGGGTGTGCCTGTTAAGGTCAAGGTGCTCCTGATTCTGACATTTACGCTCCTTCTGTTCCCTGTATTGAAACTTCAGGCACCACAGCTACCCAAGGATATTATCTCTCTTTTTCTATTGGTAGGCCGGGAAACACTTCTCGGCCTTTTTCTCGGAATGTTGTCAAATATCGTTTTTGTAGCTGTTGAGTTCTGTGGCCAGATCGTGGGGACTCAGATGGGTTTTTCAATGGCAGGGATCTTTAATCCGATCCTCGACACACAACCTTCAACAATCGGCTCTTTTCAGAATCTACTGGCAATGCTCCTTTTTCTTTCACTCGGGGCTCACCATCTCTTTTTGCGCGCCCTGGTCGAGAGTTATCAGCAGCTGCCCCTTGGCGCATGGATTATAAACGACAAGCTCGTCTACTTTTTCATAAATAGCACAGCTGCGATCTTCACTCTCGGCGTAAAATTGGCGGCACCCGTAATGGTCTCTCTGCTGGTCACCGGTATCGTGCTCGGTATTGTGGGACGCTTCTTCCCCCAGATGAATATATTCATCGTGAGTATGCCGCTTAACATTGGCGTCGGGTTCATCATGCTGGGTCTGACTCTGAAGGTTTTTCTCCGAATGCTGGAAAACTTCTTTGCGGGAAGCGGACTCCAGATAAAGAGTCTGATTTCTCTGCTCACCTGATAACTCAAAAATGGCCGACCAGGATAAACACTCTAAAACCGAGGAGCCGACGGGCAAGCGTCTTCATGATGCCAAGGAAAAAGGGAATTTCCCCCGGAGCCGAGAGGTTGCCTCTCTGGTTGTTATCATTGTCGCTGCCGGAGTTCTCTTTGTTACCGGAGGGAGCATCGTCTTAGTGATCAAGGAGAGCACTAAAGCGGTCTTTGCCAGCATCAGTACTCATGACGTCACCACAACCGGTGTGCATGTCATGATGATAAAATTTGCCACATCCATCGGCCTGGCACTTGCCCCGTTCCTGATCATTATGGTCGGCATCGGTATTGCGGTAAACCTCAGCCAGGGAGGGAGTACAATTTCGTGGAATAAAATCGGATTCGATTTTGAAAGATTGAGTCCATTGAAGGGGTTCCAGAGGCTTTTCAATACAGAATCGGTTTTCGAAGCGTTCAAATCGATTCTGAAGATCGCGCTCGTTGGCTATGTGGCTTTCCGGGCCCTGCGGAACGAAATCCCCAACGCCATAAACCTCATGGGGGATTTCAGTGAGATAACTGATTTCATCACGCACATCTCGTTTAAAGTTGTCCTGAGTATCTGCGAAGTCATGATTGTTCTGGTGGCAATTGATATCGGGATGGTTAGATGGCGGTTCATGCAGAATCTCATGATGACCAAGAATGAAGTGAGAGATGAGCAGAAGGAGAGCGAGGGTGACGCCCAGATCAAGGGACGAATGAAGCAGATGCATCTCGAACGGGCGCGCAGAAGGTTGATGCAGATTATTCCCGATGCCGATGTAATCATAACCAATCCGACCCATTATGCGGTAGCGATAAAATACGAGCGGGAAAAGATGTGGGCGCCGATCGTGATAGCCAAGGGCGCTGACTTCCTGGCCCTCAAGATCAAGGAGATTGGTCGGGAGAGTAGAATAACGCTTGTTGAAAACAGGTTTCTAGCACGAGAGTTGTACAGCAGGGTGAAAGAGGGGGAGGAGATTCCCGAGGCGCTCTATTCTGCGGTGGCAGAGGTACTGGCCTATGTCTACGGTCTGAAGGGGAAGGGTTAGAGAGGGCGTAAAATCGTTTGTGTAAATGGAAAAATCGGTAAAACTCAAACAAATGGAGAGATCGATGGCCGCCACAGATGAACTGCTCGACATGCGGGATCAGTTTGAAGCTGCTCTTGCCTGCGTCAAACTGCTGGAGGGAATTATTTCAATCTGTATGTACTGCAAAAAAATCAAGGATGATCAAAATAGCTGGCATCACCTGGAAACGTACATCACCGAACACTCAGAAACGCTGTTCAGTCACGGCATGTGTCCTCAATGTTTTGAAGAGCAGACGAAGCTAATTAAGATCTGGTTGACAGGCCCGGATTAGCGGGTCTGTCAACCAGATTGTGTAAATGACTTTTCGGTTTTTTAAAGTTCAGCAGTATTCCAACTGTTATAGCTTTGACCGGCGGTTTTTTCGGGCGAGTCGTGAGTCTTATTGGAACTTCGTTTTCTGTTCTATAAAAAAATGGATTATGTGGCGCTGCCAGTTCATTTCCTCTTCATTATTTTCATCTGTTCGTCAAAACAAGTTGGACACATACCATGGCTGAATAGTGCATCGGAATGCTCAGATAAATAAGTTTCAAGTTGCTGCCAGCTCTCTTCGTCAGTTCTTATTTTTTTACAATAGCTACATATAGGAATTATTCCTTTTAGTTGTTTTATCTGACTCTCTAGGTTCAAACGTAGTGCCTCTTGAGCATCTACTCGCTCGGTGACATCTATACAACTTCCAATAAATCCAGCAAAGTCGCCATTATCATTATGGAACGGCACACCTCTATCAAATATCCAGCGGTAGACTCCATCATGACGCTTCAGGCGATATTCCATTTCAAATGTCTTACGGCTGTTGAAATTATCTAAATATATTTTGAGACAGCGATCAAAATCATCTGGATGCACACCTTCAGCCCATCCGTTGCCATACTCTTGTTCCATTGTACGTCCTCTAAAGGCAAGCCAACGATCGTTAAAAT
>VFJK01000137.1 GCA_009886125.1 Geobacter sp.
CTGCCCCGGCAGGGTGGTCGGGGCCATCTGACCGCCGGTCATACCGTAAGTAGTGTTGTTGACGAAGATCACGGTGATGTCTTCGCCGCGGTTGGCAGCGTGGATGATCTCAGATGTGCCGATAGCAGCCAGGTCGCCATCCCCCTGGTAGGTGAAGACGATACTGTCGGGACGGGCACGCTTCACGCCGGTAGCCACCGCCGGAGCTCTGCCGTGCGGCGACTCCACCACGTCGATATTGAAATAACCGTAAAGGAATACCGAACAGCCGACCGAAGCGCAGCCGATTGTCTTCTCGCGAATGGCGTGTTCGTCAAGCGCGTCGGCCACCAGACGATGGATCGAACCGTGATGACAGCCGGGGCAGAAATGAGTCTGCACATCCTTCAAACTTGGCGATCTGCCGAAAACCTGATGCATGATAACCTCTCGGAATACTGTTGAGTGGTTAAGTGGTTGAGTCAACTACTCAACTACTCAACTACTCAACTACTCAACTACTTGCCAACTCAACTCGCATACTTCTTAATCTGCTCGAAAATCTCCTCCGGTGTCGGCAGGGAACCGGCTCCGGGCGGGCGACCGTAGAAGGCCACCTCTGTATCCCGCTCCACCGACAACCGCACATCGTCGATCATCTGACCGGTACTCAGCTCAATATCCAGGAACAGCTTGCAGCGACGGGAGAGATCGGCATAGACCTTTTTCGGAAACGGGAACAGGGTTATCGGCCGCATCAGGCCGACCTTCATCCCTGCCTCACGCGCCATTTCGACAGCTGTCTGGGAGATGCGCGCCGTGGAACCGAATGCGGTGACAATCAGACGGGCATCGTCAGTCCGGTACTCCTCCCAGCGGCTCTCTTTGTCTGCCAACAGCTGATAGAGGGCATGCATATCCCAATGGAACTTCTCCATCTCGCCGTCGCCGAGCTTGAGCGATTTCACCACGTTTTGCGGGGTATTGTCAGCCCAGCCGCGCACGGCCCACTCCTTGGGCGGCAGTTCGCACACCGGTCGTGGATTGGCGGTGATGGACTCCTTCATCTGTCCCAGCACCGAATCGGCCAGCACCATGGCCGGAATCCGGTAGAGATCGGACAGGTCGAAGGCCAGCATGGTCAGATCGTACATCTCCTGCACTGAACCGGGTGCCAGAACGATGATGCGATAGCCGCCATGGCCGCCGCCCCGGGTCGCCTGCCAGTAATCGGCCTGGGAGGCATCAATGCCGCCGAGTCCCGGCCCCTGGCGCATGATATCGACGATAACACCGGGAAGCTCTGAACCGGCCATGTAAGAGATCCCCTCCTGCTTGAGGGAGATGCCCGGCCCGGAGGAGGAGGTCATGGCCCGCACACCGGCAGCTGACGCGCCGAGCACCATGTTGATCGCGGCTATCTCGCTCTCGGCCTGGATAAACGTCCCGCCGGTCCCGGGCAGTTCACGGGCGAGGTATTCAGGGATATCGCTCTGGGGGGTGATGGGGTAGCCGAAATAGCAGCGCACACCGGCTTCTATGGCCGCCATGGCAACGGCTTCGTTCCCCTTGACAAACTGCTTTTCACTCATGGCTGCGACTCCTTGAAGACCGTGATGGCAACGTCAGGGCACATCTCGGCACAGAGAGCACAGCCGATGCATTTCTCCGGATTGGAAAAGACGGCAACGGTGTAACCGAAGCTGTTGGGGGTGTCGCTCAGGGTGACCAGTTTGCGGGGGCAGGCGATCGTACAGAGACCGCACCCCTTGCAGCGCACTTCGTCGATTATTATTTTAGGCATTCCTGTTTCCTGGATTATCAGCTGATGGGCAGTGATTTAAATTTGATACAAGTTAGCAAACTGTTTCCCTGAACGTCAACCATTTAAAAATGCCCGGAGGCTCCGGGCATTTTTAAATCTGGCTGGAACTGCATGGGAGTAAACACTCTTCAGGCGCTAGCGAAACTCAGCCGGCACCTCAGCCTTATCAGCAGCTTCATTCAATGCGTCCAGCTTCTTTTTAGACTTTGCTATCCGCACTTCCAGATCGCGTTGGGTATTCTGGAGGGTAACATACTCCCCACGGGTGATTTTGGCGGCATCCGCCATCCGCTCCTTTAAACCGCCAGACTGGTCTTCAAGCGACTTCACCTCATATTTCTGCCGGGCAAAATCCTGCTTCCAGGCCTCTCCGCTCTTGCCGTCAAAAAGAGGTTTTTCCTTTTCCTTTTCTTTTTCCTTCCCCTTGCCAGCCGGAGCTTCACCTTTGAGATCGCCCCCTTTTTTAGGAGACTTGTCGACTTCACCTTTATCGATTATCTCGACACCCTGCTCCTGCTTTTCGGTAACATCCGCACGATCCCGATACTTCATCGGCACTTTGCCCAGGTCGTCCGAAAAACCGGTCTGGCCTTTCTCATCGACCCATTTGTAGATCTCTGCCGAACAGACACAAGGAACTGCAAGGAGTAACAATGTCACTATGAAATAACGCATATATTTTACCTCCACTCTTTGATTATCCTGGCGGCCAGAGAAGGTGCCTCCCCCCGATCAAATGAAAATGAATATGAAAAACAGACTGTCCGGCATCAGCATTTGTATTCGTCACGATCCTGAAACCGCTTTCGTCATAGCCCCGCTCTTTTGCTAGACCCGCAGCGACCCTGAACAGATGTCCGATCAGGAGGTCATCTTCCGGCAGGAGGTCAAGCGTATGTGCTATATGCTTTCTCGGTATCAGTAGAAGATGGAGCGGGGCAGCCGGGTTGATATCCTCGATCGCAAGCAGATACTGGTCCTGGAAAACAGTTTTTGCAGGAATCTCACCGGCAATGATCTTACAGAAAAGGCATGACATCATCTGCTCCCTGATTTTAATAGAGTTTTTGCAGATAGACCAGAAACTCTTTATTCCCCTTCGGGCCGGATATCGGTGATTCCGTGACCCCTACCACCTGAAGGTTCAGGCTCTCTGCAAGAGAACAGACTGAATCGATCACCGCGGTGTGCTTTTCAGGGTCTCTCACGACACCCCCCTTCCCGACCTCACCCTTGCCGACTTCGAACTGGGGTTTGATCAGGGCAACCACACTGCCGTGGCTTCTTACCAGACGAAGCGTATTCGGCAGGACCTTGTCCAGCGAGATGAACGAGGCGTCGATGACCGCAATATCCGGGATCCCGGGAAGCTGCTCCGGTTCAAGGTAACGGATATTCGTCTTTTCCAGACAGAGGACCCGCTGGTCCTGGCGAAGCTCCCAGGCAAGCTGCCCGTAGCCGACATCCACTGCAAACACCCGACTGGCGCCTCTCTGCAGAAGGCAGTCCGTAAACCCGCCGGTCGATGCCCCGACATCAAGTGCTATCGCTCCTGCCACATCTATCGCGAAAAAATCGAGTGCTTTCTGAAGCTTGAGCCCGCCTCTGCTGACAAAAGGGATATCATTCTTTATCCGTATTTCAAGCCCGGTATCGATGAGCTGCCCGGGCTTGTCGACCTTGTGATCGCCGGCAACCACCTCTCCGGACATGATCAGAGCCTTTGCACGTTCTCTCGAACCCACCAGGCCGCGCTCGACGAGAAGCCTGTCGGCACGTTCCTTCACGAAAATGACCTGCAGGGCTTCATGCTACTCCCACCCCATTGCCACACGTTTCATCCCCGGGACCGAGGAGACGGCGTCAACAGGGTGCCTGGTGAGATCCTTCGAGTTATATTTGACCTGAAACACCAGGTGGAGTTCGGAAGCGGCTATGTTCTTTTCGATCGTCGAGTGCAGCAGTTCCAGGTTGCAGTTTTTCAGCTGGGTCTCTACCAGCTGCATCTGCTCCGGATGATCCTCGCACCAGACACGGATATAGACATACGTGTCCCTTTTGAGTACTGCCTCGATTCTTTTGAGCAGCAGAAGGCTGAGAAGAGAGATCCCTGTGACGACCATCGATATCGCGAACAGCCCGATGCCGCAGGCGAGCCCGATTGCTGCAGCGACCCAGAGACAGGCTGCGGTCGTAAGCCCCCGGACGGAGAACTTCTCCCGGATTATCGCCCCGGCCCCCAGGAAGCCGATCCCGGTCACTACCTGGGCGGCAACCCTGCCCGGATCGACCCCGACAGCGACTGCGCCGCTAAAGTTCCCGAAAACGGTATAGAAATGGATGGAGGTGATGACAAAAAGGCAGGAACCGAGCGCAACGAGCAGGTGTGTCCTGAACCCGGCAGGGCGGCCATGGATCTCTCGCTCAAGGCCGATCATCCCTCCCAGAAAAGCTGCCAGAAGGAGTTTCCCCAACACCAGGATTTCAATCGAGAATTCCATCTATCAGATCCCTATGGAGACTGTCACTTTGAATTCAGCACTCTTGCCGCACGCTCCGCCCTTCAAGCGCAACGGGATCTCCACGGTAGTCCCGCCAAGCACGAGCGGCTCTCCGGCCATCTCTACCTCGAAACCCGGAGTATCAACGGAACAGTGCAGAAAAGAGTCTTCCGTATCTTCCGGGATTTTTTTACTCCGGGAAGGAGGAGTGCTTTCGCTCAGACGGATCTCCCCGGAATGCCCGAGATTCCGCAGGACATCAGTAACCAGTCCATGTAATCCGTCAAGAAGACCTTCTCCGGTAGTAGCAACGACAGGAACAGGAACAGTACCAGCCTCGGGGAAAAGCTCTCTCTGTATCTCTTCAGGAGAGAGAGCCCCTTTGATATCGGTCTTGTTGCACTGCAAAGAGATCGGAATATCGCTGCAGCTGACTCCGTAATGGGAGAGCGCGTCGGCAAGAAGCGTACAGCTTTCAAGGTTCGCATACGTCATCCCTTTCGACGAATCAGCAAGGACAACAACTCCGTCAACCCCCTTCAGAAGCATCTTCCAGGGGAGGGCCGTATCTCCTTCCGCGTGAATGGTATACAGGTGAAAACGGACAGAATACCCCTCTTTCATCAGCGGAAGCGGGTATGAAAAATCGAAGAAGAGCATCTGATGCCCGTTAATCGCCATTGATTTGAGGTCGCTCCGGCTCTCCGGCTTCAGCTGACTGTAGATACTCCTGATCGCCGCAGACTTCCCGGCCCCTTTCGGGCCGATATAGACTATCTTCGCATTGATCTCCTTCTTTACATCATTGACCAGCGCCATCAAAAATCTCCTATCCTAAGCCGTCGGAATAAACTAACAGTTACATGCTGGGGCAAGAGGGCATAAGGAGCCGTAACGAAATAGCTTGGAATGTAACATATTTCGTAACGGCTCCTAATCCTTCTTCTTGGTTGCCATCATCCTTCTCGCATTATTGGTAAGAACAGTCGATACGTTTTTGCTTTTCGCGATGCCTGCGAGATCTTTTGCAGTCAGAAACCCCATGAATCTTAAGGATACCGGTAGCGGGGTCTTGTTGTTCAGAACAAGCGCCTTCCTGATCTCGTAGTTCTTGATCCACTCCTTGTTATGACAGATGACCCGCAGTATTTCATCATTCTGGATCACCGATTTCGAAATGCTCAGGATCTCCGGTTCGGTGATCCGGGGATTTTTGACCACCGCACCGTTCACCAGTTTGTTGGAATCCTTGATCAGGAGAGAGCGCCACTCCTTGTCTCCGGTCAGCGCCATCTTGATCTTTTCACCAACCCCCATCGTCTGGGCCAGCTGATACTTGCTTTTGTACTCCTCCTCTTCCTCTTCAGCAGGCTTTTCTTCCTCTTCAGCAGGCTTTTTTTCCTCTTCAGCAGGCTGTTCCGCCTCCCCGGAAGGTTTCACCTCCTCATCCACCAGCTCCTCACCTGACTCCAGGGTTTCATCGACAGCAGAAGAAGTAGGCGGTGGTGCTAGATGGTGAAGTTTGATCAGAAGTTCAAGGAGTCTCGGATGAATATCAGGAGATGCAGCCACCTCTTCGACAACAGCGTGCGGCAGACCTCTCATTGCGGAGAGAGCCGCACTCTTTATCTCCTGGTCCTTGTCATAGCAGAGAAAGAAGAGCAGGGTCGCCTGCTCCAAGAGTGACGAAGCGACCCCGCCTTCCACGACCTTCCACTTCCCCTCTGCAGGGGCATCAGGCCTTACAAGAGAGGCGAGATGGGCAGGGAGCTTTATGCTTACCTTTTCAGACACTCCCTGTCACTTCCCGGACGGGATCACCGTTACGGCGAGCCCCTCGGCTTTGAGCCTTGCTGCGGCCTTGTCCGCGTCACTCTTTGACGCGAAATGTCCGGCCGACAGCTTTACCGTCGCAAGGGGGAGTACCACCTGCTGGAGCTGGACAGTGATCCTTTTTGCCTTCAGGGTGCTTTTCTCCTTTTCCGCACTTTTCGCCGAGCCGAAAGAGCCGGCATAGACGCTGTATTTGCCGTCCTTCTCAATGGCAAATGCGCCTTTGGCCGACTGTTTCAATTTTTCGAGCGCAGCAGAGTACTGGTCGTAATCGGCATAGACCCCGAAAAAGAGCCTCGTCATCTGCCTGTTTTTCTTCATCTCCTGCTTTTTGACCGGCTTGATGTCGAGTTTTGCCAGCTTGGCTTCTGCAGCTCCGGCCTCGTCACCGACAGGGAAATCCCCGACTGCGATGGTGTAGGCTGCTGCTTTTTTCGCTGCCGCCGGCTTTCCGGCAGGAGCCTTGGCCTTTGCTGCCTTGGGTTCCTCTTTTTTCGCCGCAGCAGGAGCCGGTTTGACCGGTGCAGGCTTGGCAGCCGGCGCCTCTGCTTTTTTTACCGGCGGAGCAGCTTCCTTTTTGGCAGGAGCAGGCGCTGCCGGAGCCGGTTTTGCGGCTGTCTGGGGCGGAGCCGGAGCCGGTTTGGCAGGAGCAGCAACAGGGGGAGCTGGTTTGGCTGCAAGCGGAGCAGGAGCTGCTGCAGGCGTGGGAGCAGGAGCAACCGGTGCGGCCGGTTTCGCAGCTTCGACCTTGCCTGCGTCCGCAGCTGCCGGAGCAGGTGCTGCCGGCTGATCTCCCGGCTTCGGCGGCATGCTCTTCTTCACCTCCGGAACCGGTGCAGGAGCAGTTGGCGGCCCTTCATGAGGTACGATGATGCTGGTGAAAAAATAAAGATAGCCGAACCCGCCCAAAAGAATGATCAGTATGAGAAGAGACGCCTTGCTCTTCCCCGGGGCATCCTTCTGCTGGCCATCAAAATCAGATTCCTGCTTCCTGTTGAAGAGACTCACGTTGGTTTCTCCTTTTGGATTTTTAGAAATGTATGTATCAACCTTTAACGGCGGTAACCTCGGCAATTATCTTCTGCATAAGATGAGAAGGGACCTCTTCATAATGAGAGAACTCCATACTGAACAGACCGCGGTCACTCGTCATGGAACGAAGGTCGTTCGAGTAGGCCAGGACTTCGGACATCGGGACGACAGTCCGGATGATCTGGGAATTCGCTTTCGGCTCGACCCCGACGACCTTGCCGCGGCGGGAGTTGATGTCGCCGATGACATCACCCATATTTTCATCGGGAACCGTGATCTTTACATTCATGATCGGCTCAAGAAGAACCGGCTTGCACGACTCCATCGCCTTCTTGAAGGCCATCGAACCGGCTATTTTGAAAGCCATCTCGGAAGAGTCGACCGTATGGTACGAACCGTCATACAGAGCGACCTTGAAATCGATCACCGGGTATCCGGCCAGGAATCCGTCGACGGAAGCCTCCTGGATCCCCTTGTCGACAGCAGGTATGTACTGACGGGGAATAACACCGCCGACAATCTTGTCTTCGAAAAGATACCCTTCGCCGCGAGGCATGGGCGACATCTCTATCCAGCAGTCCCCGTACTGGCCGCGTCCGCCTGACTGCTTCTTGTACTTCCCCTGGACCTTCACACTGCCGCGGATCGTCTCAAGATACGGGATTTTCGGGGTCTTGAGCAGAACCTCGACATTGAACTTCCGCTTCAGCTTCTCGACTATGACGTCAAGATGTACCTGCCCCATACCGGAGATGATGAACTCTTTTGTCTGCTCGTCCCGGTGGGACTCCAGCGTCGGCTCCTCCTCGATCATCTTGTGGAGAGCACTGTGGATCTTGTCTTCGTCGTTCTTGGTCTTGGGCTCAATGGCATAGGAAATAACCGGTTTGAGGAGCGGTGCAGGATCGAATATGACCGGCTTTGAAGCATCGCAGATGGTATCGCCGGTCACTGTCTCCTTCAGCTTGGCCACCGCAACTATGTCGCCGGCAACAGCCTGTTTGATCGGCTTCTGCTTCTTCCCTTCCAGTTCGTAGATCTGGCCTATCCGCTCCTCGATCCCTTTTGTCGCGTTCAGGATAGTGGAGTCGGAGTTAAGGACTCCCGAATAGACACGGAAGATGGAGATCTTGCCGGTATACGGGTCGGAAGTCGTCTTGAACACCAGTGCGGAAAACGGCTCGGACTCAAGTGGAGCTCGCTCCTCAATAGCCTGCGTCTTCGGATTGCTGCCGATTGCTTTGGGCCGGTCAAGCGGCGAGGGAAGAAACGAGCAGATCGCATCAAGAAGCTGCTTTACCCCGATGTTGGCGGTAGCAGAGCCGCAGAGCACCGCAGTGAACGTATTCCTGATAGTCCCGACCCGCAGCCCGTCAAGAATCTCTTCTTCGGTCAGATCACCGGCTTCAAGATACTTTTCAGTCAGCGCATCATAGGCCTCTGCGACCGTCTCGACCATCTGCTCACGGAGCCTTTTGGCCTCATCAAGGTACTCAGCCGGGATATCGATCTCCGTAAAGGCCCCCGAGGTGTCTTTCTTGTAGCGGTAGGCCTTCATCTTTATGAGGTCTATGACCCCTTCGAAGTTCTCCTCCAGCCCGAGTGGGATCTGGATGGCAACACCCCGTGCCTTGAGAGCCTTTTCCATGTCGTCGATGGCACGGAAGAAATTGGCCCTCTCGCGGTCAAGCTTGTTTACGAAGGCGATGCGAGGGATCTCGAATTCGTTTGCCCATGCCCAGACTTCTTCGGTCTGGACTTTTACACCTGAAATGGATGAAAGGATCACAACGGCGCAGTCGAGCGTTCTCATGCAGGCACGGGTATCAGCGATGAAATCCCCATAACCGGGGGTATCGACCATATGGATCGAATGACCATTCCATTCGCAGTGGTCAAGGGAGGAGGTTATCGAAATCTTGCGCTTTATCTCCTCAGGTTCGAAATCCATAGTGGACGTACCGTCATCAACTCTTCCGAGCCGGTCTATCATCCCTGTATCAAAGAGAATGGCTTCAGACAGTGAGGTCTTTCCGGCGCCTCCATGAGCGATGATACCAAGATTACGGATCTTTGCAGTGTCGTACTTTCCCATGTTACCCCCCATAAAGTAGAATGATTCAGCTATTCCGGTTTATTCGCAAACTATTTGAGATGAATCCGTGACAGTGAGCGCCGTATCGAACGGAAACAGCCGGGGCTCATCGCCGGCAGAATGTTTCAATATGTAACGCCGGCCAACCTGTGCCGGGAACGAACACCCTCCACAAATGTAAAAGCAGAGGCGTTGCAGTGAGAAACGGCTCTCACTGTCACGGATTCAAGCATCAACTTTCGCAGTTTCGATTATAGAGAATCCTCAATCCTTCCAGCGTCAGATACTCCTCTATTTTCTCGATGGTCCGAGACTCCGGTGCGATAAGCACCGCAAGCCCGCCGGTGGCTATGACACGAGGTTTTTCCCGACTTTCCGCCTTCATCCTTGAAACAATCTCGTCTACCAGGCCTATGTAGCCGTAATAGATCCCGGCCTGCATCGAATTGACGGTATTTTTGGCTATAAGTTGAGGCGGCTTCAGTATCTCTACTCTCGGCAGCTTGCTCGCCTTCTGGAAGAGCGCCTCCATTGATATCATCAGACCCGGAGCGATCGCCCCGCCGCAGTACTCGCCTTTTTTGTTCACATAGTCAAAAGTGGTCGCTGTCCCGAAATCGACAATGATCAGTGCGGACCGATACTTCTCGAACCCGGCTACAGAATTTACAATACGGTCTGCGCCGACCTCCCGGGGGTTGTCGTACAGAATCGGCATCCCGGTCTTTATCCCGGGACCCACAGTATAGGGCTTGAAGCCGAAATACTGCAGGGAGAGCTTCTCGAGAACTCCGGTCAGAGTAGGCACTACCGACGAGATGATGATCCCTTTCACGTTTTCTAACGGGATAGCGGAGAGTCTGAAAAGCTCGTTGATCAGAACCCCGTACTCGTCAGTCGTCCGGGACTTTTCGGTGGAGATGCGCCAGTCCTTCAGAAGGCGCTCTCCATCATAAATACCGAGGACTATGTTACTGTTCCCTACATCGATAACCAGCAGCACTGCTAGCCTCCTAAGACCACATCTCCGGAAAGAATCTGTTCGCCGGTTTCCAGAATCAGGGCTCCTGACTCATCTATCCCCCTGACTCTGCCGCTCCGTGACGAACCATTATCCGAAACCGTGACGAGAGCACCTGCAAGCATGCTCTTCTCCAGCCACTCTTTTCTGACCGGGGCGTAACCCTCTTTGATAAATTCAAGATAGAGCTCGTCAAGCTCTTCGAGCAGAACACGTGCAAAGCTGCTGCGGCTGACCGTTTTTCCTGTTTCGATGAAGATCGACGTCGCCGGGTGACGAAGATCAGCCGGAAACTGTTCGGCCCGCATATTTATGTTCACCCCTATCCCGAGGACGACGAAGTTCACCTTGTCAGTCTCGGCACTCATCTCGTTCAGCAGACCGGCAACCTTTTTCCCATCGATAAGGATATCGTTCGGCCATTTGATCCGTGGTTTCAGATCGCTAAGACGCTCAATTGTCCGTGCAACAGCAACCGCAGAGAGGAAGGTAAGCTGGGGTGCGGCAACAGGCTTGATCTCGGGCCGCAGGATTATCGAGCAGTAGAGATTGACCCCGCGGGGCGAGGCCCAGACCCGCCCCATCCTCCCCTTGCCGCCTGACTGGAAGTCGGCAATCAGGGCAGTCCCTTCCTCCGCACCCTCCTCTGCCAGCCTGAATGCAGAGGCATTGGTCGAAACAGCTTCCGCAACAGACAACAGCCGTCTCCCGATGAGTCGGCTCTTCATCCCGTTTCGTATCTCGGAAACATGAAGAGTGTCGGGGGATGCATCCAGACTGTACCCTTTAGAAGGTTCAGCAGAGATA
This sequence comes from Geobacter sp., assembly GCA_009886125.1. Classification (GTDB taxonomy): domain Bacteria; phylum Desulfobacterota; class Desulfuromonadia; order Geobacterales; family DSM-12255; genus VEOV01. The sequence continues at coordinate 11,094 of VFJK01000137.1, forward strand.
AGATATCCTGCTGCACGCAGAGCGCTTATCTGTTTCCAGACAGCACTTCTGGAGATATTGAGAGTATGGCTGATCGCCTCTCCGGATATATGAGCCTCGGTATGCTGCCGAAGAAGCGCGAGGATCTGCTCACCGGTACCGCCGGAGAAGGCATCGCCTCCTGTCCGGGAGCGTGTCAAGCACCCTCCAGAAGCATGGAGATATCCATGGCCGGCGCAGAGTGGGTGAGTGCTCCGACCGAGATGATATCGACCCCAGTTTCGGCAATCGCCCTGACCGTAGAGAGATTCACCCCTCCTGAAGCCTCTATTACAGCACGTCCGGCAATGATCCTGACCGCTTCTCCCATAGTCAGAAGATCCATGTTGTCGAGCATGATGATATCTGCGCCTGCGGATAGCGCCTCCTGAACATCAGCAAGAGACTCTGTCTCGATCTCTATTTTCAGGGTGTGCGGAATATAGCTCCTGGAGCGCCGTACGGCCTCCATGATTCCGCCGGACGCAGCAATGTGGTTCTCCTTGATCAGGACACCGTCATACAGACCGGTCCGGTGGTTGATACCGCCGCCGACGCGGACTGCATACTTCTCCAGGACACGGAGGCCGGGAGTCGTTTTCCGGGTATCGACGATCCTGGCTTTTGTCCCTGCAACTGCACGGACATACTGTGCCGTCAGTGTCGCAACACCTGACATCCTCTGCATCAGGTTGAGCGCGACCCGTTCCCCCTGAAGCAGCTGGGCGGCATCGCCGGCAAACGTCGCAAGGATGGTCCCGGAATCGACTTGATCGCCGTCAGTAAGTTCTGAAGAGAAAGTCATCTCCTTGTCAAGGGCTTTGAACACCCGCTCTGCGACCTGCAGACCGCAGACAGTCATACCTTCCTTGGCCTTCAGAAATCCCGAAACCGTGCGCTGAACAAGCTGGAGGGACTGAGTGGTTATATCCCCGGTATGGATATCCTCTTCAAGCGCATTGCTGATTATCCTGTCTATCTGATGCATGTGAAAGCACTCCTGAACAGTTTCAAAGAGTTGTATAGCACAGGTTGCAAGGTGTCGCAATCGCTAACAAAGGTGGCTGAAAATATAGGAATTAAGATTGACGCACCATAGGTGGATGTGTATATTATCACGACTTCCCCCTTAATCTATTCCAACTTTTCAGGAGCCATATATGAAATCAAGCCGTTTTCTGATCCTGTTAGCCATCCTGACCATGCTCCCGGTCATCTCGGCTGCAAAAGAGACAAAGGATATCCCTTTCTCATTTAAAAATGCCGAGCCGGTAATCTTCAGCCACGACCTGCACCTCGAAAAATACAAGAACAACTGCAAGATCTGCCATAACGCCATCTTCAACCTCAGACAGAAGAAGAAGTACACCATGGCGGAAATGGAGGCGACCAGGTCATGCGGTGCCTGCCATAGCGGGATCAAGGCTTTCGGCGTAAAGGAAGAGAAGTTCTGCACCAGATGCCATAAAGGGAAACCACGCAGCATCACCTACAAGATGAAAGGTGCTCCTGAAGCGACCTTCAGCCATGACTCGCACATAAAAAGACCCGGCGTTGCCTGCAGAAGCTGCCATGACGGCAAGGTCATCACCGGCAAGGACAAAAATGTCTCCATGGCGCAGATGGAAAAAGGAAAGACCTGCGGTGCCTGCCATGACGGCAAGAAAGCGTTTACTGTTGCCGGGAACTGCGGCAACTGCCACAAAGGGATGAAGCCCCGCGAGATTACCTTCAAGCTGAAAGGTGTGACCGATGCGGTCTTCAGCCACCAGGTCCACATCGGGATGTTCAAGTGCCCTGACTGCCACACCAAGACCTTCCCGTACAAAACCGGCGCTCTCAAAGCCAGCATGTCGAGCATGGAAAAGGGCAAATCCTGCGGCGCCTGCCATAACGGCAAGGATGCTTTCACGGTAGCCGGTGAGTGCGACAAGTGCCACAAGGGGTACAAACCGGGCAACATACTCTTCAAGACTGAAGCAGGAGAAACAACCTTCAGCCATGAATTCCACCTCGGCATGTACAAATGCGCCGACTGCCATACCAAAACCTTCCCCTACAAGGCCGGTGCGCTTAAAGCCAAGATGGGCGATATGGACAAAGGTGGTAAATCCTGCGGCGCCTGCCACAACGGCAAGGATGCCTTCAAAACCGAAGATTGCATCAAGTGCCATAAAATGTAAGGAAGCAGCATCAAATTAGGGTAATAAAAAAGGCGACCAATCGGTCGCCTTTTTTATCCGGTTTTCTCCCCTGAAAATCCTCCTCAATACAATTCAATCATCTAATCGAGAAATACATATCTCATAACGTCCTGATTTAAAAACCCTTATTCTGAGCCTGATTCTTTGAAGCGTAATAGCCAATGAAGAGTTCCCCTTATGCAAAAAAACCATATTGACTTACAAATAATTTATAATAAAATTTAATTATCGCTTTCAAATATTAAATCCTTGCTGATCTCCAAGAGAATCCCTCGACACGGCTGGTACGGACAGGATGAATAATGACGATCGTTAGAAAAAAATTACCTCTTACAGCATCAGAAGAGATCTGCCTCAGGGCGGAGGCCCGGGTGCGAAAGAGTACCTCCGGGCTGAAGCTGAACCTGAGCCATGATGAGACTCTGGAGCGGATCCATGAACTTGAGGCCCATCAGGTCTCTCTGGAAATGCAAAACGAAGAGCTGAAAATCGCCAAGAATGAGCTTGAGCTTTCGCGGAACACGTATGCCGAACTTTACTCCTTTTCTCCCATCGCCTATTTCATTTTCGACAAAAGCGGGGTGATTCAGGAGGTAAACCTTACCGGTGCGCAGCTGCTCGGCATAGAGAGAGCTCAACTGAACGAAAAACCGTTTATCAGATTTATTGCCGACACTGGACAGAAAGAGGCCTTTACTCAGCATCTCGAATCCGTCCTCCAGCAAGAGGGGATTCAGAGGTGTGAACTCGGACTTTCGAGAGCAGACGGCTCAATAATCTATGCCCACCTCAAAAGTGTCGTCCTTGAGAAGAATGAAAATATAGACGGCTTTATTCTCTGTTCAGTCATTGACGGCACGGCTGGCAAGCAGTTGGCTGATGATCTGCAAAAAGCCCATGACAAGCTGGAGATACTCGTAGATCAAAGGACTATCGAGTTGACCAGGACAAATCTGCAGCTGACTCAGGAAATCGCGGAACGCAAGAGAGCAGAAGAATCACTCCAGAGCGCTTATGCTGAGATAACGCAGTTGAAAGACTGGCTCCAGGCCGAAAACGTTTATTTGAAACACGAAGTTGCCCGGCAGTACAACTTCGGTGAGATCATCGGTCAGAGTCAAGCACTCGCGCAGGTATTCCTCCAGGTCGAGCAGGTTGCATCCATGAATGCGACCGTTCTTCTTTTGGGAGAGACCGGCACAGGCAAAGGGATGATCGCCCGTGCCATCCACAGCAGCAGCGTTCGCAAGGACCGGCCGTTGATTACCGTCAACTGCACGACACTGCCGGCGTCCCTGATCGAAAGTGAGCTCTTCGGCCGGGAAAAGGGTGCGTACACCGGCTCTGATGCCCGGCAGGTCGGCCGCTTCGAACTGGCTGACAACGGTACCATTTTCCTCGATGAGATAGGCGAATTGCCTCTGGAACTCCAGTGCAAGCTGCTCAGGGTGATTCAGGACGGTGAATTCGAGCGGTTGGGAAGTCCCCGCACCATCAAGACCGATGTGCGGATCATCGCGGCCACAAACAGGAATCTGGAGGAAGCGATCAGCAGCGGCAGGTTCCGGGAAGACCTGTACTACCGGCTCAACGTGTTCCCCATCACGCTGCCTCCGGTAAGACAGCGCAAGGAAGACATCCCGCTGCTCGTCAATTATTTTGTTGCAAAATTCAACACTAAAATCGGCAGGAAGATCGATTCTCTGACAAAAGAGACCCTGAAAACCCTTCAGGAATACCACTGGCCCGGCAATGTCCGGGAGTTGGAGAATGTCATCGAACGGGCTGTGATCACCAGTCAGGGAAAGTCACTGCAGTTGCTGGACCGGCTTGATCCGAACCGTAAACCAGGGGGTCCTGCGGGCGAGAAGGTCAAAGCCCTCGTCGATCTTGAACAGGACCATATCCTCAAAGTGCTGCAGAAAACTTCCTGGCGGATCGAGGGAAAGTCCGGAGCAGCAGGGATCCTCGGTCTCAACGCCAGCACTCTTCGGGCAAGAATGCGGAAGTACGGCATCACCCGCCAACAAAAACAGGCTTTCAGCCCGGCGTAGGGCATTAGCATCACATCCCCAGCAGAACGTAGCCCGTCTTTCCTGTATAAGCTCTCTCCTCTGTAATCCAATTGATGACGGCATGACCGGCTTTTCCGTGGTAAATACGCATAAATTCTGTTAAAAGAGAGCTGATTTTTGCACAGTAAATGTATCCCTATATTTCATCACTTCCCTGACGAGCATTATCCTAGATGGAGAGAAGCACGCGCTAAACTCAATGAACTGCCGTTGTCGGCGGAGACCTGGTCGGAATGATTGCCGGCAGAGTGTAAGAAGTATAAAAGGGACGGACTAGGGCATGGACCAATCAAGATTACGAGAGAATCGTTTGACAACACCCCACCTGATAATAATCTCCGGTCCCAATGGAGCCGGGAAATCAACAACTGCCCCGGCGTTGCTTCAAGGCACACTCGGCGTTACTGAGTTTGTAAATGCCGATGTAATTGCCCAAGGGCTTTCAGCATTTAATCCTGAACGGGCAGCGTTTCACGCTGGGCGGGTTATGCTGGCAAGATTGCAACAACTGGCGGAAGAGCAGGAAGATTTCGCTTTCGAGACAACCCTTGCCAGTCGCACCTTTGCTCACTGGATTCAAGAGCTGAAAAGTTCCGGATATGCTTTTCATCTCTTTTTCCTCTGGCTACCGGCTCCAGAGTTTGCCATTGCCAGGGTTGCAGAGAGGGTGAAGATGGGCGGGCATAATGTACCGGAAGAGACCATAAAAAGACGCTACCATTCCGGACTGAAAAACTTCTTCAATCTCTACAGACCACTAGCCGATTCATGGTACTTCTACGACAATTCACTAGGCGCGAAACCGCTTCTGTTAGCCTCTGGAGAAATACAAACTGGAACAGTTGTCAATAATAAGGTATTATGGGAACAGATTACGGAGGCGTATTGTGGCAGCTCATTATAGAGACAGGATTGAGGAAGTACTTGCAGATCGGGAAAAATTAACCGAGGCGCTGGCAACCGGAGTCCGTGAAGCTCTGAAGAAACACAAACAGGCTGACAATCCAGTTGTCGTCTGGCGTGACGGCAAAATGGTCTGGATCAAACCTGAAGAAATTAATATCTGAGTTTCGACTCAATGCTCATAAATAGAAAAGGCGACCAATCGGTCGCCTTTTTTTATCAGCCTTCTCGCTAAACAGCTATTCAATAAACCGCGACATCTTGCGGAACTTCTGATACCGCTCCTCGACCAGATTACCTTCCGGGATCTTCTTCAGCACCTTCAAATTACGGACAAGCGCTTCGTGCAGGGCCTTTGCCATTGCTGCATGATCCCGGTGAGCCCCGCCGAGCGGCTCCTTGATGATCTCGTCGATGACTTCCAGCTCCAGGATGTCCTTTGCGGTCAACTTGAGTGCCTCGGCTGCCTGGGCGCCCTTGGTCCCGTCAGACCAGAGGATGGCTGCACACCCTTCGGGGGAGATAACCGCATAGACAGAGTTCTCCAGCATGATGATGCGGTCGCCCACGGCGATCGCCAATGCTCCTCCGGAACCACCTTCGCCGGTGATCACGACAATGATCGGCACGGTCAGGCTGGCCATCTCGCGCAGATTTCTTGCAATTGCTTCAGCCTGGCCACGCTCTTCAGCACCAATACCCGGGAATGCTCCCGGAGTATCGACAAAAGTGATGACAGGAAGCTTGAACTGCTCCGCCATTTTCATCAGGCGGAGCGCTTTCCGGTACCCTTCCGGATTCGGCATCCCGAAGTTCCGGTAGACCTTCTCCTTGGTGTCCCTCCCCTTCTGATGACCGATAACCATGACCGGCTCGCCATCCAGACGGGCAAGCCCGCCGACTATGGCATGATCATCGCCATACTGTCTGTCTCCATGCAGTTCGGTAAACTCGGTAAAGATCAGGTTCAGGTAGTCCATGGTAAACGGACGGTTGATGTGACGGGCGATCTGGGCAGTCTGCCAGCGTGAAAGGTTGCTGAAGATCTCGCCGCGCATCTTGTCGGCTTTCTTCTCCAGCTTGGTGATCTCGGCAGAGAGATCCATCGTCTCGGACATGACTGCAAGCTCTTCTATCTTCTTCTCAAGCTCCATCAAAGGCTTTTCGAACTCCATATAGTACTGGTTACCCATGTATGATTCTCCTGAATGTTTTGTTTGATACGTCACTCGAAAGTGACGGCATTATACCCCAACAAACCCTCGACTTCCACTGATAATCCCTCGGCAGGTGTCACATGACACTCCCTGGGGAGTTTGACCACTGCGGTGCAGAGGTCCGGCAGAACAATAAGCAGCCTGGATTGGCAGCCGCCATGGTAGCGGGCCATGATCTCCTTGAGATGTGACAGCCGTGCTGCATCGATATCCGCCCGGTTCAGCGTAAAACTCACGGTCGTGGTCTCGCGCTCGCTGACCGCCTTTAGGAGCTGGATCGACGAAGCCAGGATCTTGTTCGACTTTTCACCTTTTTCGAAACTTCCGGCAACCAGAAGCGGTTCATCGCTCTTCAGAAACTCTGCTGCATCCTGGAATATATTCGGCAGGACGACCACTTCGACGCTGCCGACAAGATCCTCGATGGTGACAAACCCCATCCGCTCACCTTTTTTGGTAATATGCTCCTTCAGTGCAGCAACGACTCCGCAGAGCCGGACCTCGACCTTGTCGGACAGCTCGGCAAGTCCGGACGTATCGATCGAAGAGAACCGTTTCATCTCTGTCTGGAAACGACCGAGAGGATGACCGGTGATATAGAACCCGAGGCACTCTTTTTCAAAGTTCAGCCGCAGCTTTTCATCCCACTCCCGTATATCGGGAAGGCTCTTGTGCCCGTTGCCGTTATTCTTGACGATCTCGGCAGTGCCGAACAGGGATACCTGGGCACTGTCGCGCTCGTCCTGGATCCGCTGCCCGAGGTTTGCCGCCTCTTCCATAACGGTAAACAGAGCCGACCGTTTTGCGCCGGTCGAGTCGAATGCGCCGCTTTTGATGAGTGATTCGATGACTCTTTTGTTGACCTTGCGCAGATCCACCCGTTCGCAGAAGTTGAAGATATCACTGAACGGCTCTTCTTCCCGTGCCTCAAGAATAGAGATAATAGCAGACTCGCCGACATTCTTGATGGCGCCGAGGCCGAACCGGATGGATTTGTCGATGACCCTGAAAGAAAACCCGGATTCGTTTATGTCCGGCGGAAGCAGGTCTATCCCCATTTCGCGGCAGTCGTTGATATTCTTGACTACCTTATCGGTGTTACCCATGTCTTCGGTCAGGAGCGCTGCCATGAACTCGACCGGATAATGAGCCTTGAGATAGGCTGTCTGATAGGCGATCAGGGCGTATGCCGCAGAGTGTGACTTGTTGAACCCGTATTCGGCGAACATGGCCATCAGGTCGAAAATCGCCTCTGCTTTCTTCGGGTCGATCCCCTGTTTCTTCGCCCCTTCCAGAAAAGGGATCTTCTCCTTGGCCATGACCGAGGTATCTTTTTTACCCATGGCCCGGCGAAGCAGATCGGCGCCGCCGAGAGAGTACCCGGCGAGCGTGCGGGCAATCTGCATGACCTGCTCCTGGTAGACTATGACCCCGTAGGTATCCTTCAGGATCGGCTCCAGTTCGGGAAGGTCGTACACAACCTTTTTCCGGCCGTGCTTCCGCTCGATGAAATCCTTTACCATCCCCGAATTCAGCGGGCCGGGACGATAGAGGGCAACCGCAGCGATCACGTCCTCGAAACAGGACGGCTTGAGTTCGCGGAGCATCTCCCGCATACCGCTGCTCTCCAGCTGGAACACCCCGGTCGTATTCCCTTCGGAGATCAGCTGATAGCTCATCGCATCTTCATCATCAAGGGCGGTTATGTCGAATTCAGGATCCTTGCCGGCACGGATCAGCTTGACCGCATTATCGATAACCGTCAGGTTTTTCAGCCCGAGGAAGTCGAATTTTACCAGACCGATCTTCTCGACATATTTCATCGAATACTGGGTATTTATCAACCCGGTCTTCTGGTCCTTGTAGACCGGACAGAACTCTTCGAGCATGTCAGGTGCGACGACCACACCGGCAGCATGGGTCGATGCATGGCGGGCAAGCCCTTCAAGCCGGAGCGCGATTTCAAGGAGCTCGTTCACCTTCGGATCGGATGCTGCCAGATCCTTCAGCTTTGCCTCCTGCTCCAGCGCCTTGCTGAGCGTTATCCCCAGGACCTCAGGGATCAGCTTGGCGATCCGGTCGACATCCCCGTAACTCATGTCAAGGGCGCGACCGACATCCCTGATGACGCCGCGGGCCGCCATCGTCCCGAAGGTAATGATCTGGCAGACCTTGTCCCGACCGTACTTTTCAGTGACATACTGGATGACCTCGTCACGGCGATCAGTGCAAAAATCGACGTCAATATCAGGCATCGAGATCCGTTCCGGATTGAGGAAGCGCTCGAATAGCAGATTGTAGGGCAAGGGATCAATATCCGTTATCCTGACCGCAAAAGCGACCAGCGAACCTGCCGCAGAGCCCCTCCCAGGACCTACCGGGATCCCCTGGTCCTTTGCCCAGTTGATGAAGTCGGCGACGATCAGGAAATAGCCGGGGAAACCCATCTGCTTGATACAATCCAGCTCCAGACGGAGTCGATTCCGATACTGCTCTTCCTGCTCTGTCGAGAATCCGGGCTTTTTCTTCCTGATCGCATCAAGACGGATTTCGAGCCCTTTTAACGACTCCTCTTCGAGCATTTCATCAAGACTCTTTCCTGACTCTTCTTCGATCTTCGGGAAATGGTAGGTATCGAATTTCAGCTCCAGGTTGCATCGTTCGGCAATCGCCAGAGTATTGGCAACAGCCTCCGGGGCGTAGTGGAAAGCGGCATGTATCTCTTCCGGAGACTTGACGTAGAACTCACTGGCAGAGAACTGCATCCGGTTCGGATCGTTCATCGTTTTGCCGGTCTGGATGCAGAGCAGGACTTCGTGGGCCTTGGCATCATCCTTGTTCAGATAATGGCAGTCATTTGTGGCGACGAGCGGCAGTTTCAGCTCGGCGGCTATCTGCATAAGCCTTTTATTGACAAGATCCTGCTCAGGGAGCGTGTTCTCCTGGATCTCGATATAGTAGCGGTCCGGGAAGATGTCGGCATACCAGCTGGCTGTTGCAAGGGCTTCATCCATCCGGTTCCTGCCGCAGAGCCAGGCGACTTCACCCTTGAGGCAGGCGGACATGGCGATCAGCCCTTCCGAGTGCCGGGCAAGGATATCCTTGTCGATCCGGGGCTTGTAGTAAAAGCCATCCTTGAACCCGGCTGAGGAGAGGATCGAGAGGTTTTTATACCCCTGCAGGTTCATGCAGAGCAGCACAAGATGGAAGTTCGAGACCCCGTCCGCGCCGCCTCCATCCTTGACCGTCCGGGAGCCGGGAGCGACATACAGTTCCGCCCCGATGATAGGCTTCACCCCTTCGGCTTTGCACTTGGCATAGAATTCGATCGCTCCGAACATGCAGCCGTGATCAGTAACGGCAACGGCCGGCATATTGTGCTCTTTGACCTTCTTGACAAGATCGTCGAGCCGTATGGCACCGTCGAGAAGCGAATACTGTGAATGAAGGTGAAGATGGACAAACGACATAATGTGTTGTTGCTCCAGCGGTCAGGGGATAAGAAAAGAAGAGGGAGTTTTACTCTGGCTAAATTTGGATGTCAGATTATGCCCTGAATTGTCAGCGTTGTCAACGGCTCCGACACGGCTCCGCATATCGCTGCAGCGGTTCAAAAATCCAGCGGGCTCTTTGCTTCCTTGATCGTCCGCACCGGCACGCAGTGGGTGTAGATCATCGTAGTTTTCAGACTGCTATGCCCCAACAGAGTTTGAATCACGCGGATGTCGTAACCTGCCTGTAGCAAGTGGGTGGCGAAGGAGTGGCGGAAAGTGTGCGCAGTGACTTTCTTGGGGATTTTTGCCTTGCGGACCGCAAAATACAGCGCCTCCTGTAGATGAGATTCATGAAGATGGTATCTCCGCCGCTCTCCGCTTTCCAATACCAATGTCAACGACTGCTGCGGCAATAACCACTGGTTAATGAACTCCTTCGGTGATACAAAGATATAAGTCTGCGATCAGCCTGCTTACTCCAAATACAAGTACAAACAAGAATGTTCCGCCAATGAATAAATAAAGAAGCATTTCACAAAGACACATACCTATACCTCACATAACCAACGCCTTGCACCTGCCCTGAGAACCGGCAGGTGAAGGCTCACCCCGTTAGAAGAAAGTATCAATATCCATCATTCCATGCAGAACCCTAACAATCTGAATGCCGCCGGAAATCGGCATATAAAAGATCAGGTACATGCCAACAGGAAAACTTTTCAGACCGGGATGTAGCTCATCCCGGTTTCTACCCATATTCGTGAACCGCACAAGCTTACGGCTTGCTTCATCAATTTCGTCAAGCAGCTTGTCCGCACTAACGGGGTTGTCTTGGGCGATATACCACCAGATTTCGTCAAGGTCGTTTTCAGCCTCGGGGCTCTTGTGGATTTTCAACATCAGCCGTTTGCCTTGAGCTGTTGAGTTTCAAGCCGTTTACGGCCTCGCGCTTTGATAGTTCCCACATCCAAAGGTGTCGGCTCGCCGCTATCAAGGCCTTTCTTGATTTCGGCCCGAAGTTCTTCAACGCGCAAGAACTGTCTCCGGTCTCGTTCTTCAAGAAGTCGCAAGGCATCACGCATAACTTCGCTTGCGGAACCATAAAGGCCGCTATCTACCTTGCTTTTCACAAGTGATTCGAGTTGTGGCGTAAGTGAAATGTTCATTATCTGGCTCCTCCTTTGACGTCTATAATAACAGAGAATAACAATCTTTGTTATTAAAAAAGTGAAGTTCTGAAGATTAGCGAAAAGGAATATATTCAACCAACGGCAGCACCGGTCAGCGGGGAAAAACCCCCGCCGAGCCGGTGTGCCTTATCACGTTATGGACCCCAAGGGAACCGCTGCTTGCTATTTTTCTACTGACACCATCCCCACCCTGACAAAGCCCCATCACGCCACGTTTAGCCAGACTTGACCCACCGGACAAGGCTCTCAATAAAGTCCGTGCAGCGGTCCTCCGCTGGCGGCCAACGCCTCCACCCGCCGCACGACATCTGGGTCCTCTTCAAGCGGAGGCGCGTGATGAGGCTTTGTGCGGGCA
>VFJK01000079.1 GCA_009886125.1 Geobacter sp.
GTTGGCGACCAGGTCCTGAGCCAAAATGAGCAAGCTGTTGAGCGGAGTGCGCAGCTCATGGGACATATTGGCAAGAAACTCGGACTTGTACTTGCTGGCCAAAGCGAGCTCTGCGGCCTGTGTTTCAATGTCGTTGCGGGCCTTTTCCACATCTCGTTTCTGCCGGTCGAGGAGGGTATTGCTCTCCTGTAACTCCTCGTTCGTGACCCGCAGCTCCTCCTGCTGGACTTTCAGCTCCTCTTCGGAAACTTTCAGCGAATTGGTCTGCCCCTGCAACTCCTCGTTCGAGACCCGCAGCTCTTCCTGCTGGGTCTGCAACTCCTCGGAAAGCGCCTGAGACTCGGAGAGCAACCTGGAAACGGCCGAACGGCCCTCTGCGCTCTGAACCGACACTGCCAGGGCGGGCATGGCCATATTGAGATACTCCATCTCACGGTCAGTCATCTCGTTCAGTGTGCCGATCTCGACAACGCCCTTCGTGTTCCCCTCAAACAGGAACGGCGTTACGCAGATGTAGCGGGGAACTCGTTCTCCCAGGCCGGATATTACTTTGACGTAATCTTCAGGCACGTTCTGGATCAGGATCTGCTTCTTTTCCAGGGCTGCCTGTCCTACCAGCCCCTCGCCCGGCTTGAAGACGTTTGACAGATTCTTCCGCTTGCTGTAGGCATAGCTTCCCATGAGCGACAGTGAGTCACCGGCCCCCTCCTGAACCATGTACATAACCCCGACCTGAGCGCCAAGATAGGTGGATATCTCTGAGATAGCCCGGGTGGCAATAGTCGTCAGGTCCGGGTCGCCGCTCATGACTTCGCCCAGTCGGACGATACCGGTTTTCATCCAGTCCTGGTCCTGCAACTGCTTCTCAAGCCGCTTGCTTTCAGTAACGTCACGGGCCGCGGCAAAGACGCCCTGCACATCGCCCGCCTCATTCCTGTAGACACTGGCATTATAGAGCACATCGGTGGTGCGACCGGACTGATGACGGATAGTCAGCGGGTAATCCTTGACAGCCCCATCGGAGAATACCTGTTTGTACCCGGCCCTGGCCTCTTCCGGTTCGGTGAAATAGTCGCAGAAATCGCTGCCGATGAGTCGCTCGCGGGCAACGCCGGTGACCTGCTCGGTGGTCTTGTTCACATCGGTGATCTTGCCGTCTGCGCTGATTGTCACCAGCGGGTCAAGGCTGGCTTCCAGCAGGCTGCGGGCATAAACCGATGCCGCCCGGAGTCCCTCCTCCACCTTGCCGCTGTCGGTCAACCCCCTGGAGAGGAACAAGATGATAAATACCGTCAACAGTATGGCCGCTAAACCGATGCTTATAATGGTTGTACGCGCAAAGGACCTGAACTCTTCCGCCTCTTTGTGCTGCCTGGCAGTCCGCTCCTCATTGTATCGGATATATTCGGCTGTATTATTAGCCCATTCTTTCACTTTAGGGTAGGCGGTACTATCCTTGAAATAGATCGCTTCCACGCCTTTTCCTGCCAGGGCGAGCTTAATCATCCGGTCTTGCATCTGTCGCGCCGTCTGTTCAAAGACCTCCAAAACAGCGATACGCTTAAATCCCTCTGCATCATCCGCTGAGATGAGTTTCCTGTTCGCAGCAAGTAACTCGTCGTAAGATTTCCTGATTTCGGAAAGATTATTTTTATGTTTTTGTATCTCTTCAGTGGATCCGTTATTGTTTTTTGATAAAATGATATCCCTTACGACGATGGACGACTCTCTTGCCCTGTCCAACATGTTGTTGGCCATCTGAACTCGTACATTGTTTACTGTTATGATCCGCTCCAGTTTTTCATTGCTGACCTCGCCCTGATACAGAGAAAACCCGATGATGACAACCATCAGAATAAGCACAATGCTGAAGCCCAATGCCAATCGCGATTTAACGTTCATTTTACCGAACATAGCTGAGTTCTCCTCTTTATGGTCATCACTCAACTTTTTGAGAGCATAAACAGAACCTCTCGATTTATCTTCTTCAAAGCGAGTCAATTTTATGTTCTTAGCTTACTTTAATTAACTTTACCATATATCATTCATTCATCAAGCACTGCCGTCCGCTCGTTCCTGCCTGGTCTCTTCCCCGGTGCATACCCGCTGATCCCCATCATCAACCGGAGCACGCCATAACTGACCCAGCTCATGAACCGGAAATAGACCGGCTCCTGCTTCCAGTTATCCGGCATGATCCTTCGGCCATCTGTCTCCACGGTCCGCATCAGGCTTTTGGACAGGGTCGTTCCAAATCCTTCATCATCGACCACCACATTCGCTTCTCGTGAAAGGAGCAGGCTGAAAGGATCGATGTTCGAAGAGCCCACAGTCGCCCAATGCCGGTCGACCACCGCCACTTTGGCGTGCAGGAAACTCTTGGGGTACTCGTAGATCTCGATTCCTGCATCCAGAAGAGTGCCGTACAGCGCCCTTGAAGCAAAATGCTGGAGAAAATATTCCACCCTCCCCTGTAGCAGCAGTACCACCCGTACACCGCGACCGGCAGCATTGATAAGTGCATGACGAAAATCGATCCCGGGCAGAAAATAGGCATGGGCAAGGATGATCTCGGTTTCGGCCTGTTCGATCGCCTGCATGTACCCTGTTTCAATATCGCGGCGATGGCGGATATTGTCCCGCACCATGAAAGCCGCGTTCATCTTTCCACCGACAAAGGTCGACTCGGGGAGTGGCTGGCTGCGGATCGTCCCTTTGCGAAGATAGCTCCAGGCCACCATTGACCACTGGTGACGGGCAGAACGACGGATAACCTCGACCAGCGGCCCTTCTACAGCTACTGCGAAATCGTATCGAGGGGAGATGTCAGCGGCTGATTCTGTATCATCGATGATGTTGATCCCACCGACAAATGCGATCTCACGGTCCACCACGACGATTTTCCGGTGCATCCGGCGCAGACGCTTGCGCTTGAACGTCCAGGGGGAGATTTTGGGGCGATAGATAAGCACCTTCACACCGTCAGCCCGCAGGTAGTCAAGCATGCTCTGCGGCAGCTCCTTTGAACCGAAGCCGTCGATCAGCATATAGACCTTTACTCCACGCAAGGCAGCTTGCTTCAGCACATCGGCAATGCGCCGTCCCGTGTCGTCGTTCTTATAGATATATGTTTCCAGGTAGATCTCATGGCGTGCCCGGTTAAAAGCCGCTTCGAGAGCAGGAAAATACTCTTCTCCGTTCTGCAGCAACGTGACCTGATTACCCGGAATAAAACGGGAGAGGCCTGCAGGGAAGACAGCTTGATGCAGTTTCTGGCGAAAGCGTTTCCAGTGGCGCATAACAGTTACCTTATGAAATTGCAGAACGGATTAGTTGAAACGCAAAGCGCTTAAGGCAAATTGGATATCATAGCCCATTGGAATGAGCAAGTGGGTGAACTGCCTAAGATTGGATTCCTCATCATCGACGATCAGTATCTTTTCAGTCATTTATCTAAAACATCCCTCACCTTTCTCAGGCTTCTACCTTCGTCGCTCAGCCTGCTTTTCAACGTCTTTCCACTGTCAGCCGGCTCTCCCGCATGTATCAGCAGAGAGCCAGGATGCCCACTGATTGATCATTACTAGGACCGCGAAGAGCTGTAAAAGAAAACTCCTCGCGGTCCTGGCTCATCTGATCACCCATTCCAGCCTGTTATCTGGATGTCTGCACTTCACGTTGGATGACAATTTCGACGCGGCGGTTATTGGCGCGCCCTTCAGCAGTAGCGTTGTTGGCGATCGGACTGCCTTTGCCCTGCCCGTGCGACTGGATCTTATCGGATGGATAGCCTTGCTGCACAAGGTAATTGCGGACCGCATCGGCCCGACGCTGGGAGAGACCTTGATTGTATGCCTCGCTGCCCTGAGAATCGGTGTGCCCCTCGACGATGAGGTTACGCGCCGGGATCGCCAGCAGCGCATTGGCCACCTGGTCAAGTTTTACCCGCGCGGGAGATAACAAGGTCGACTCGGCGGACCGAAAAAGGACGCTTCCTGAGAGCGTGACTACCAGTCCTCGTTGCTCTTCCTTGAGCGAGGCGAGTGTAGCCAGTTTGGCAAGTGCATCGGCCACCCTCTTCTCGGAGTCTCTTAATTCGGCGTCTGCTTTGTCCTTGGCTGCCTTAACCGCAGTTTGCTTGTCCAGTTCTGCTTTCGCCTCGGCTGCCCGCTTCTCGGCATCGCTCAAGTCCTTCTTCCCCTGTGCGATCGCGGCTTGTTGCCTCTGGGAATCGGCGTCGGCTCTGTCCTTGGCTGCCTTAATTGCAGCTTGCGAGGCGAGTTCAGCCTTTACTTCGGCTGTACGTTTCTCGGCATCTTTCAAATCCTTTTCCCCTTGCGCAATCTTTGCTTGTTGGCTCTGGAAATCAGCTGCCGCTTTACTCTTAACTTCCCCAACCGCAGCTTGTTTGACGAGTTCAGCCTGTGCGTCTGCGGTTCGTTTCTCGGAGTCGTTTAAGTCCTTCTTTCCCTGCTTCATTATCTCATCCTGTTGCTTTTGGATATCGGCGTTCGCTAAATCTTTTCTTGTCTTGGCGGAGGCTGTGGAACCGAGTGCAGCCGCCTGTTCGGATTTACGCTGGGCCACGTAAGCGAGGTTTTTAGTTTTGTATGAATCCGGATCTTTCTTGAAGGATTGTTCCGCCAGGTTGAGCGCCTCACTTGCCTTGTGTAATTCTGCCGGCACGTATTGCTGCGCCGGCCCCTCGCTCGCCTGCTTGTAGGCAGAACGGGCGTCGACGAGTTCTTTTGGTGCCAAGGTTGTGCAGCCTGCGAAGTACGCAGCAAACGTGACCAGGATAATATATTGCAACGTTTTCATGAAATCCCCCTTTTGGGTTATTGGTTGTCTTTCCGGAGTTGACGGGCGCGCTCTATAGCTGCCATGGCCTCTGACTTCTCAGTATCATTGTGAGAGAGCACTACAGCCAGTTCGGCGTCGGCTTCTGCCCGCATCAACATCGACGCGGCCTCCTCCTTATCACCTTTCGCGGACAGACTCTTGGCGGATTCCAGTTCCTCTTTGGCCAGTTGCAGGTGCAGTGAAGCTTGTGGCGTCTTGGCCGCCCCCGCCTCCTCAGCAGCGCGGATACCTGAAGTTGACGCCTCTGTGCGCAGCGGCGCGTTTGCGCATCCCGCAACTAATCCGGTGGACGCTATAGCCACGGTGAACAGCATGATTCCGATCCTGGATACGTGCTTCATTTAGTCCTCCTTTTGCACTTGGATGTTAAGATTGTCTCTTGTTCAGACAAATAGAGATATGGCAACTAATGTGCCAGAGAAAGCATGCGGGTTTTGAGTGTTCAAGTATCTTGTTATATTGACTATTATGAAAGGCTGCGTGAAAGTGGAAGGGGAATCCGTCAGGGATATCTGTCGTATTTAACACAACCTCAATATATGACGTGGGTGCGCTATTCAGGTAGTTTACCAAAGGGAGAGGGAAATCAGAGTTTTTCAACTGCCCGGCGGGTAAGTTCAACGATCTCTGCTGGTTCTTCGAAACGAAAGCGGATCAACTTGCCGAAAGTTACTTCCACCTGGCCACGTTTCGGATAGTTAGCCTCATGGGGAAGAACCTGATCTGTCCCGCTGATTTTGATCGGCACAACGGGGATCCCCAGCTCCTTGACCATGAGACCAAGTCCTAATTCGAACGGCTGCATTGTGCCGTCTGTTGAATGACCCCCTTCCGGGAATATCAGAATATTAAAATCGGAATCGATCAGTTTCCCCATGAATTTGAGCGAACCGCTGAATCCCTTTGACTGAGGCAGGGGAAAAAGGTTGAACAGTATGCTGGCGTATTCGTAACTCAAGCGTCGCCAGATCTGTTCAAACCCCTGGTACTCGCCAAAGAAGAACTCCTCCCAGGCAGCGGTGGCGGTTCGATAACGGATTTCGGGAGGAAGCGCGAACATGACTGCAGGCTGGTCGAGGTAGCTGAGATGGTTCGCCACGAAAATGACCGGTCCGGTCAGTTCATCCAGTTTCTCGCTACCACGCACTTCGAGCGTAACGAAACAGCGAAACAGGGGGCCGTGGCATACTGCATCCCAGACCATCCGCAACGACCTGAAAAAAGTATTGTTAGTCCAGAAACGAAAATGGTCGCTCTGTACCACTTTCTCCCTTTTCTCGACCATCTCGCGCAGGTCAGCGACTTTTGTCAGCGGCCCGATACGGGAATCGTCGATATCAAGGCGGAACTCCTGTTCCAGGAAACTGACCAGTTCCAGCCGGTCGATTGAGGTAAGCCCCAGATCTGTCACCAGCAGGGAATCCTCGCGGATCTGAGCGACAGATGTCCGGGTGACCCGGGCAAGCAGATTGAGCAGGGTGTCCCGGCTGACTGTCGGTTCGCCTCCATCAGATCCTTTACTGATCGCTTCTTTTACGGCGAACTTCTTGATTTTGAGCGTCGTGGTCTTGGGGAATTCAGGCTCATTCCAGATGGTAAAGCCGGTGATCCTCTGGAGTGAATCCAGACTATTATTTGCCTGGCTGATTATCTCTTCAGGAGCTTTTCCGCTTCCATCCAGAAGGAGTACTGCATGCACCTCCTCCCCTGCACCCTTGTCGACACCGAGGACACACGACTCTTTGACTCCGGCTGTCTTGTCCAGTACCGCTTCAAGCTCATCGGGATACACATTGACGCCTGAACCGGTGACGATCAGCTCCTTGCCTCTCCCTTTGATGGAGAGCCATCCGTCAGGACCGATCTCGCCGATATCTCCGGTCAGAAACCAGCCATCAGCCGTGAACGCTTCACTGCTTGCCTGCTCGTTTTTATAGTATCCTGGGAAAACATTATCTCCGCGTACGAGGAGTTCCTTCCCCTCGATCTTCAACTGGACCCCGGGCAGAGGAGGACCGACAGAGCCTGCCTTCTGCCGCTCCATGGTATTGACACAGAGTACGGGTGAAGTTTCAGTAAGCCCATACCCTTCAAGAACGGTGAAACCGATGCTGCGCCAGAAATTAAACAGTTCCGGATCGAGTGGGGCGCCGCCTGAAACGAAAACAGTAAAATTGCGGCCGAATTTTTTCTGTATCGGGAAGAAGATCGTCTGACGGACCTGTTGTGGCAGTTTATTTGCCAGCAGAGACATAAAACGGAAAAGTCCGGTGAGAAATTTATCCTCAAGTTCCCGTTCGATGGTCGCTTTCAACAGCTGCATAAGGCGGGGAACTGACATGATGGCATAGATATCCTCCTCCTGCAGCGCTTCCATGATCGCAGAGGGCTTGAGTGTGCGCAGATAGACGATGCTGGCGCCACGATACAGCGGGGTGAAAAAGCCGCCCATCTGTTCGAACATGTGGGAGAGAGGCAGCAGGGAGAGGAAGTTGAATCCGCTTGTAATGATCGGTACCTGCTGGTTGATCTGGGTCATGTTGGCAACCAGGTTTTTGTGGGTAAGGATGACCCCTTTCGGATTACCGGTCGTGCCGGAGGTATAGATGAGCTGTGCTGTATCTTCTGGTGTCGGCGATGCAAGTCCGACGATCGGCTGCACCTCTTCGAGCCGGTATTGAAGCTCTTCCAGCAGGAACGAGGCGGTCGATTCGATCCGCACCGGCTTGAACCTGCTCTGGATGACGATTTTAGCTCCAGTGAGTGTGCAGATGGAGTCGGCGCGCGCCAGATCGGACATAAAGTCGACAGGGACAGCGATCGCACCCCGGATGATGATCCCCCAGTAGGCAACTCCCCACCAGGAAGAATTTGGCCCCCAGATAAGCACCCTGTCTCCCGGGGCCACACCCGCTTGCGCCAGAAGATTTGCCATCTTCATTGCAAGAGCGTGCAGCTCCTGATAGGAGACCTGGATCCGTCGTACGCCGGTACGGTTCACAAAAGCAACTGTATCCCCGAGCGCGTCGAACGTCTTGAAAAGGTCAATAAGTGTTTTCACCGATACTCCTTTGATCAGATGGAACATGATTCTAGTGCCATGGAAAATCTAAACCAACCCCCCTCAATCCCCCTTTATGCCCCAGAGGGTACTTATCAGGGGGGAAGGCTTTAAGCCTCCCTTTATGCCCCAGAGGGTACTGACAAGGGGAGGTTTGGAGGGGTTTGGAGGTTACAGGGTACTAGATTCGGCAAGTCGCTTCTTCAGGAGACCGCCAACTGCCGTTTCAGGTTAATTATTCCGCCCCCGACCCTTGTCATCATCTCTGTTATTGTCCTGGGAGCGAGGTGCTTTCTGCTCCTGATGCTGGGCACCCGGCTCTTTTCTCTGCTCCTTATGTTGAGCACCCGGCTCTTTTCTCTGCTCCTGGTGAGGTTGGTTGCGCTGTTGAGAAGGTGCGTGCTCCGGGCCCCTCTGGACGTTTTCGCCTCCGCGCCGCTGTGGCTGCGAGTGCGGATCAGGTGGAGCGCCCTGTTGAAGCGGCATCGAGCGCTGCGGTTCCTGCTGCCTTTGACCTTTTACCGGAGGCTCAGTCTGCCTCCCCCGCTGAGTTGCTGCAGGCGCTTTTTGACCGGTCTGCTCATTTAAGTGCTGCTGGATCACCTTGTTACGCGGCTGATACTGGTAACTCTGGCTGCGGAGTTTCTGTTGCTGTTCAACCAGGGGATACTTTTCACCGGAATACTTCTTCTGGTAAACGGGGAGAGGCGCTGGTGCTGGTGCAGAACCGCGCTTCCACCGGTTCCATCCACTTCGTCGCTCTTCCCATTCATTGCCCCAGTGATGGCCCCAGCGAGGCGGCGCGTTTGACTGCCAGCCTCTGAAATAGACCGGCGGCTGCCGGTAGTAACGTACCGGAATGCGCAGGATATAGAACGGCACGACTTCAGGGCCGACATACCCCCAGGGACCGTTATACCACGAACTCGCATACCAGCCGTCGTCCTGGTAGACCCAGTACATGCCATCGTAAAAGAAATAGTTGGCATCAACCCGCGGAGCATAATAGACCGGGTAACCGGGGACCGGGACGAGTTCCGGATACAGCGGCAGATTGATACCGATGCTTACGGTGGGCAAACCGATACCGATGTTCACTTCGGCTTCAGCAGAAACCACCAGGCAGAGCAGCATCCAGATTGCCATTAATCCATACCGTATATTCTGCATACATTCCTCCTTAAATATCTCCTGATCACTGCGAAAAGATCAGCACACTGTAGGCTCCGATGGAAATCGAAGCATGGAAGGGAAACCGGTCCTGCTCTCCCGGTTCGGCGCCGATGTCTGTGCTCGGATGTCCCCGGAAGTCGTCACTATAGCCTTGCCAATCGCTGTTGAAGCGGAGTTTCCAGGTCCCGGCCACCGGGAAACCGATGATATATCCCTCCTGCGGTTCATGCATGAAGTTGGCGACTACTACGACATCGTCTACCGGGCCACCGGTGTCCCAGCGGTGAAAAGCGATGACTTTGCGCTCTTCATTCAGGTGGAAGACATGCGTGAACTGACCGCAAAGGCCGCGCGTGAAGCCGCCCTGGTTAAGTCGCAGACGGATAAGGTCACGGTACAGGCGGACGATGCCATGGAACTCGTCGTCTTGATCCCAGTCAAGTGGAACTGTGTCGCGGAACCAGCCACCTTCGAGAAATTCCTGACCCTGGAAAATCATCGGAATGCCGGGAGCCGTAAAAACCATGGCAGCGGCAAGCGTCGAGCGTTTCCGTGCGTACCACCCTTTTGGATCGTCCGGGCTGATCTCTTGCGGGACGCGCGCCCGGCCGTTCGCCACCTCATCGTGGGATTCGCTGTAGATGACCCGGTCGAAGGCATCATCATTGTAGCGGTAGCAGATTGCATCGCGAATGGCAGCAAGAGAACGCTGCTCATCATCGGGAGAGACCACAGCCTGTCGAATGGGGTGGACGAACATGGCGTCCCACTGCGAAGCAAAACCTGCACCACCTGCGCCGACATCCTTGGTGATCCACGGATTATTGCGAAGATCTTCAGCGATCGTGATACGGCCAGGGTATTTCAGGGCGACTTCCCTGTTGATCCACTGCAGCATACTCCACCCATCCGGCAGGTCCTGAGCGTCGGAACCGTTGATAGTGCGGATGAACTGGGTGCAGTCGAAGCGGATACCGTCAACGCGGTACTCCTCAAGCCACATCATGACATTATCGAGAAGGTACTGCCGGACCTCTCCCCGGCCGTAATCAGGTCTGGTCTCCCCCCATGGGGTAACAGCCCGTTCGTCGTTATAAAAGTAGATCCCGCCGCGGCCATTTTCGCTCCAGCCGTCGAACTGCCAGAGATCAAGGTCACCGGGGCCGAAGTGATTATAGACAAGGTCCAGAATCACGGCGATCCCCTCCTGATGGGCATGTTTCACGAACTTCTTGAACGCCTGAGGGCCGCCATAGGCAAGCTCAACAGAAAAGATATGGGCTGGGTTGTACCCCCACGATCGGTCACCTGCAAACTCGCCAACCGGCATGATCTGGATCGCATTGACGCCAAGCCTTTTCAAATGTCCCAACCGCGCCTTCACCGAAGCGAATTTGCCCGGATGGTCAAGATCCGCTTCGTCGTTGAACGTACCGATATGGAGTTCATAGATGACCAGCTCGTTCCAGTGTGCCAGATGAAAGTCATCCCCGTGCCAGTCAAAATGCGGGTCGTGGACGACAGCATTGCCGACAGAACCGGTCACCTCACGGGCATACGGGTCGATGCGCTGAAAAGTGCCTGTCGGCGTCATCAAGAGAAATTTGTACTGATCGCCCGCTGCAGCCTCTGCTACATCTACGTACCAGTAGCCGTTCTCCTCTGGCTGCATAGGGTGGCTGTCACCTGACCAGTCGTTGAACGATCCGATCACGCTCACACTCTCTGCATGCGGTGCCCAGACGCGGAACGCAACCCCTTTGCCATGAAGAATAGCCCCCATCCCCCTGATTGCATTATGGCTTTTCATGAAAACACCCTCCGCACTTCGTTGCTGCTGAGTCATTTCTCTTGAAGCGACTCGCTGACTTTAATTGCCAGTTCCGACATCGAGAAGGGCTTCTGGATGAAGTTCACCCCTTCGTCCAGCACACCCCGATGGGCGATGACGTCAGCTGTATAACCGGACATGAACAGGATTTTCATCCCTGGATAAAGTGACCTGGCTCTCTTCCTGACGCAACAAGCCGGTTTCCCGTTGAGTCCGGACAAGATCCCTACTTGAGTAACTTCTGCCCTGCCATGCTGTTTACCATGACGCCGATATAGGATTTGATCTGATCCTGATCACTGCCGAGCAGCTCGGTTTCGGATGCGGCAGACCAGATCAGCTTGTCGCTCCCTGCGTCGTACAGGTTCGATTCCATGAGCGCGTATTCGTCTTCTGCCGTATAACCGGGTGTGAAAATCACCTCTGAGCCGTAGACATAGTAGTCGCGCCAGGTACCGTAGCTGGAGGGTATGACAGTGAAACGCCCCGGGATATCGGTACGCACCGTCTTCTTGCTCACGAGCCTCGTAATCAGTACTGCGTCGGCACCCTGCTCCTTCAGTTTCATTGCGATCACTTCATGATCACCCTGCTTCCTGTCGGCCATAACGGTATAGCTCGCAACGGCATCTATCCCTTTCGCCTTGAGCTGCCGGACAAACTCATCCTCGAAGATCCGTTTGTTTACCGGTTTTTTTGTGATCCCCACGATCATTATTTTATGCGGCGGCCCCTTATATGCCGGGTCTTTCCAGGCTGAGGTGAGCTGTGTCGTGGCACATCCCGTCATGAGCAGTGCACTGAGAATTCCCGTTATGATTAATCTTTGCATAGTCCTTATCATTTTCTTATTACCCCCTAACTTCATATCGGACCTTCTTTTACGCAACTGTTCCGGATTATCACCTTTATCGCATGCTCTTTTGCGGCGTTCCCGAAGATCTCATATGCTTTCAGAATTTCAGATAACTCGAATCGGTGGCTGACAAGTTTTTTCGCATCAAGGCGTCCTGACAGTACCATTCCGAGCAGCATCGGGGTGGTTCCGGCATCTACCAGCCGCGTTGTGAGGGTAACGTTCGCGGCCCAGAGTTTTTCGAGGTGCAGCTCGACTGATGTCCCGTGAACGCCCACGTTGGCAATGTGGCCCCCTGGTGCAATGATCGCCTGGCAGAGGTCGAACGTCGCTGGAAGCCCGACAGCCTCAATGGCCACGTCCACTCCGGAGTTGTGAGTCAGCGCCATGACCCACTCAACGGTCTTCCCTTCCCAGCTGTTCACGACATGAGTTGCTCCGAGTGAAGTGGCTACCTTCAACCGGTTGTCGTCAAGATCGATCATCACAACCGCGGCGGGTGAGTAAAGCTGCACCGTGAGCAGAGCGGCAAGGCCGACCGGACCGGCGCCGACAATTGCAACCGTGTCACCGGGTTGCACCTGTCCGCTGAGTGCCCCACATTCGAAGCCTGTGGGAAGTGCACAGCTGAGCATGACCATTGCTTCGTCATCTGCATCAGGTGGCAGCAGATAAAGACCGGTGTCGGCATAAGGTATCCTGACGTATTCGGCCTGCGTACCATCGACAGTGTTGCCAAGCAGCCAGCCGCCATTACTGCAGTGAGAATACATCTCTTTTCTGCAGAAACTGCACCTGCCGCAGGAGCTGATAAGGGAGATGAGCACCTTGTCACCGGGGTGGAAATTCTCGACATCCGCGCCGACTGCTTCGATAATCCCCACACCTTCATGACCGAGTATTCGTCCATCTGCTATGGTCGGCACGTCCCCCTTGAGGATGTGCAGGTCTGTTCCGCAGATCGTAGTGGCAGTGATCCGGACGACAGCATCCGTAGGCGACATGATCTCTGGCTTTGGCCTCTCCTCCAGAGCAAGCTTGTTCGGGCCGTGAAAGACAAGGGCCTTCATGGTTCTTATCGTTTCGACATCGGCACAAGCTTTTTTCATAGTTTCTCCTTCAACTGTTCATCTATGCACATAACCATCCGCCGCATACCCGGCATTCAGCTCGTTGCAGCAATTGATCATCTTCAACCGTGGGTTCTTCAGCATTTCATCCAGAAGAGATAAATTGAAATCCCCCGGAATGGCAAAGTTGTCCCGGATGCCGATCTCTTCCAGCGTTGGGCCAGATAGCTGCCAATGGTTATCTGATTCATATGATCATTCACTTGCACTGCATGCCTCCCTGCATGTCCGAAATACTCCAGGTCACATGGACTGGATTCACACGATTTTACAAGGGATCAATTCATCCTCGTCATACGAATAGACTGCGCACATCCGGTGGTAACCGTCCGCAATGATAACTTTGCCATTGTGCTTGTCTCTCACCAGCAGAATCGGTGACAACGGCTTCCCTTCTTCTATTTTCTTTCGATCTTTCTCAACATGGGAATTGCTGATGCCCAATAATGACAATCCCGATGCCCTGAAGATGTCCTTTGATTTGAACCAGGTTGTAGGAGCTGTCTTTAGTTCACTCACGAACGCCTTTACAGCCTTACTGCAATAGAGTAGACCAAGGTACGATTTTGCCCCCGGGAAATCCTCCTTTCCCGGTTTTGGCTGCCATATAATTTTGATATGCTTACTCTTCATTTCGCTCCTGACATTTCATGTTACATACCCGGTTTCACGATCAGTCCGGCTTTGCGGAATTTTTGATATCGAGTGAGCCTTGCGCCGCAATTGCTCCGGCACATGTAGGTTTGCCTTTGAGTATCCACTCGAAGGCAACAGCAATCAGAGCCCCCATCACTGGTCCGACTATGTAGATCCACGTCGTGCTCAGGTCACCGCGCACCAGATCCGGGGCTAATGATCGAACCGGATTCATTGAAGCTCCGCTGATCGGCGCTGCCCAAAGACCCGCCAAAACAATGTACCCGCCTACCGCAATGGCGCCATTGGTGCCAATGTTGCGCGCACCCGATGCTGTACCGAGAATTGTGTTCACTAATCCGACGGTTAGCACCACTTCAATAGCCAGTGCTGTTCCGTTACTTAAATCGCAACCCGGCATGGTCGCTCCAAGTGCGCCGACCTTGCCAAAAAGGGCGCGCAGGAATGTTACCGCAGCAACGCCGCCACATACCTGTGCTACTATGTAGCCCGGTACGCGGCGCCAAGGAAAATTACGACGTACTGCAAATGCTAAAGTAACTGCCGGGTTCAGATGCGCACCGCTCACCGTGCCCATAAAGTAGATGATCACCATCACCATGAGTCCTGGTGCTACCACCTGCATGCCCAATGTGACTGCTCCGGCACTCTTGGCAGCCACGACCTCGCTACCTGCAGCGACGAGAACCAGAAGGAACGTGCCCCATGTTTCTGCGAAAATGCGGCGCCATTCGTGCGCCGGATCCAGAAAATCGGGAGAACTCTGCTTCTCAATCATCCGACCATGTTGAGTCACGTTTTGCCGGTCTATGTGAAAAGTTTTATTCATAGACACTTAGATGATTATCTTTTCCTGGACAAACTCTTGACCATGACAACGACCACGACCAGTAGGGCGAGCGCCGCCCACATACACGTTCAAACATCCATCCATCCGTAACCATAGCGATTCTAACTGGCCTTCCGCCCTTGAATAACATTTACCAACACCACTATAATAGCAATCACGAGCAGAATATGGATCAGACCACCCATGGTATATGAAGAAACCATTCCTAACAGCCAAAGCACAATCAGGATTACACATATTGTCCACAACATAAGATCCCCCTTTTGCATCCTTGATTTGAAACCGGTACAGTACGTGGTCCCTTTACGCTACTTCTCAAAAACCTTCTCGACCTGCCCCAGCTTTTTCTGAACTTTGCCCGCGATCTTTTCGCCGAGACCTTCACCTTCCAAGTTTGGATCATCGCTTAGTTTTCCAGCGACCTCCTTGACCTTACCCTTGATTTCGTGAAACGTACCTTCCACCTGGTCTTTCGTACTGGTTTTCATGGTATTCTCCTTTTGTACGTTTACGGTTCTATCGTTCTGTCATGAAGTTAAGTAGCAACTAGCGAGCCAGAGGAGTTTTGAGGCGACCGAGAGGGCAACTATATGATTGTATTGGATAAATTTGAAGGAATGGTTATGTGGAACGGGAGAACTGTCAGCGTAATCCGTCACGTATAACATATCTGTCATTTATGGCGGATTACGCTGAAGGTAGTGATCTTTTACGAGCGTTATATCATTTTACCGAGTCCTTGACTTTGTCCCCGGCCTTTTCGATCTTCTCGCCGGTTTTTTCAATCGTTTTATCAATCTTCTGACCGGTTTTTTCAGCTCCCTTGTCCATTTCCTTGCCGGCTCGTTCCATCGGGCCTTCTTTTTTCTTACAGCCGGTCACTCCGGCTACCAGGATGCCCAACACCAACACTGCAATAATACCCCTGCCGATTTTCGTCATTGTGAATCTCCTTGTACATGAATTTTGCCTTCAATCGCACCTGTACAGTCCGCACTGATCCCCAGTGTGAGGCAATTACCTAAAGAACACGACTGTTATGGCAACCACTAAAACGAGAATGATCAGAAACATGGAATCGATCAGTTGCGGTGCTTTGATGGTGAACAATATGTCATCAATCCCGGACAGGAATTTAATCCATGCCGGTTGATACTGGTTTATAACTCCAACCCGGTCGTCAATCGCTTTAGCGGCTCTTCTGCCACTTTCTACGGCACCTTCAATACTCCAGACCTGTGCTTGAGTTTTTGTGTGGGCTCCGGCTAAAAACAGATTTGAAACCGGAGTTTTCTGGGCGGGTAGAAATGCCTGGGTATTAGTTGAATTTACCCATTTCGGTTGAAGCGATGTAATTCCTGCAGGGGAAAATTTCCACTCATGCCATACTTCGATTTTGATAATTGGAAATTCCCGTAACTCTTTGCCATCATTTGCTTCTTTAATTAATTCATTCAGCGCGCCGCAACTCAAAATCTGTGCAGTAACCTCTTCGATAAATTCTTCCTTCGTACAATTATTTACCGGCTTATGGTAAATCCTTCCCGGAGCGCTGCTGATACAGGACGTACCGGTCCAGAGAGATCTGATATTCTGTCCTAAATCCACCTCTTTGTCCCAAACCTGTTCCACGGCAAAAAGGGTCAGATTGAATTCGGAATCACTGACAACTACGGCAGTCCGCTTTCTCGGAAATTTGATTTCTTCGGAAAATGCCAATCTGAAAGAGACCTGGATGTGAGGGCCACCCTGAATAAGTGGTTTGAATAGCTTTAACTCTTCCTGCTTCTCAAGCGCGGGGGTTTTACTGAGAATTTCAGCCGTTATAAACGGATTAATTGCCAGGATATAGCTATCCCCTTGAATTTTATCATCACTGCAAAAAGCGGAGGTAATAGTAGTTCCATCAAACTCTAATTTTGTCAGTGGCATCTCCCAATGAAATGTTACGCCCAATCCTTTAAGGTGTTGCACCCAGGGATTAAACAGGTATTCACTACTGGGACCTTTAAACAGCAGCCAGCCGATTCCGGCCTCTTGCGTCCACGCTGGACCTTCGTGATCCGCTTTATGTTCATGGGGAGGTTTTGTGGTCAGTTGCTTTCTGAAAAAATCACCGGTGGTGTGTAATGAAACCTTTGACCAATCCGAGCCAATCCACGGACCAAAACAGGAACGCCATGTTTTATAGGCTGTATCCTTCAGAAAAGGTTTCCAGGTTTGCGCTGCATTGAGCTTGTCATATTTTGATCTGCTTCTATTGTTGGAAGTCCAGGCTTTAAGCATTACGTAGGACCACGTAATGAATTCCCATGTGTTCATCCTGAACATTTTGGGAATACTTTTGAACCCTGCATAAAATTGAGCTTGAGCGGTATCGGGAAAAATTCCAAAATCAACGGGGCGAGAGAGGGCCAAATCGTAGATGCTCCCTTTTTCGCTGAAAGGAATTTTCTGCATTACGTCAAAAGCATTGTGATACCAGGGTCCCATGCCATGCCAGGAATATTCCGTCGGCATATTGTCATTACCAAGCCGTGCACTTCTAAAGAATCCACCTGCCTGATCGGTAGCCTCATACACAGTAACTGAATATCCCAGTTGTGCTAATTCATGGGCAGCGCTTAAACCGGCTATGCCAGCTCCGAAAATGACTATAGATTTCATCTTATTCTGTGGTTTTACCGTCGAAGTGCTCATTGTCGGCCTCCGCTTCAGCTCGGGTATGGTGGACGACGCCGTCCCGATGATTCGGGGGCGAGTAGATCGTATAGAGCTTCATTGGAACAGTGCCGGTATTGATGATGTTGTGCTTTGTCCCGCCAGGGATAATAATCGCGAAGCCTGCTTGAATTGCTGTCCGAACGCCATCGATAACCGCTTCACCGGAACCCTCCTCCACGCGAAAAAACTGGTCGGACTTATGGGCTTCCGCCCCGATTTCGCCCTTGGGATTTAATGCCATCAGGACGAGCTGGCTCTGTTTTGACGTGTAAAGTACCCGACGAAAGTCTGTATTCTTAACGGTAAGTTCCTCAATATTTTGTACATAACCTTTCATAGTGACTCCTTTTTCGTTAGTTTTTGCATCCATGATGACGGTTGTTTTCAAAAGTCGAGACAAAAGGCAGCCTGTCTTTGCGTCCGCTGCCAAAGAATCACTTAATAACGCCACATAGCAAACGTGCACCTCCGCCACCAAGAGGGGCCGGATGATCTGCGTGATTGTCACCTCCGGCGTGAACCATCAAAGAGCGGCCTTTCAGGTCGGTAATTTTAAGCCTTGGCGCCAATACCGGATTAGTTGCATTACCCATGGCATCAACGAACAGCGCCGGCAAATCACCGAGATGGCCATCACCCCAGGGCAGGCCGTGACGCTTACTTGCGGACGGATCGTAATGACCCCCCGCTGCCAGAGCCGGCACCATCTTGCCGTCCTTCTCTTTGGGCTCGCAACTCGGGTTTTCGTGGACATGGAAGCCATGTAAACCCGGCGGTAACCCGGCAAGTGACGGGCTGAATACGAGACCATATGGTGTTTCGCTGATGACTACCTGGCCAACAGATTTCCCGGTTCCTTTTTCGTCAACAGTACTCATTTGAACGGTAATACCGGCATGTGCCGCTGCAGATACTGAGAGTATTGTCGCTGCTAATAAAATCCTGAATCTCGTTTGCATAAATCCTCCTGGAAAACGTAGATTTGCACTTCGCTCCTTATAGGGGCCGAACGATAAAAAGCAAACGGCGATGCCTGGTTGAGTTGTCAACGCTCAGTTAAGCTAGCACCTTGTAACTCTTATTCTTTCGCAGCAAACCCCTCTAAATCTCCCCTTGACAGGGGAGACTTCAAGGCTTCCCCCCTGTCAAGGGGGGACTGAGGGGGGTTGGTTTTAGATGTTACATCGTACTAGTAGCACTAAACAAGGGTGTCGCATTTCGCATCAACAACATCAGCCTCACCGTCCGAACGGCATGGGACTGCCAGGGTTGATTCCTGTTTGATTTGAGCTGCATTTGAACCATACTCGTGCGAGTACATCCAGGTAAACTCGGCGCCGAGTAGAAAGATCTGCGCAGCGAAATAAACCCACACCAGCAGAACCACCAGCGACCCTGCGGCACCAAAACCGGATGCCACGCCGGCTTTGCCCAGATAGAGGCCGATGAGGGATTTGCCGCTTCCAAACAGGAGCGCAGTTACCGCCGCACCGATCCACACATCCCGCCAGGCGATTCTGGCCCGCGGCATGATTTTGTAGATCATAGCAAAGAGCAAGGTAGAACTGGCTAAAGAGACACTGAACTCGA
>VFJK01000155.1 GCA_009886125.1 Geobacter sp.
GGCAAGTTTGCCGTCTACAGCGGCTACTGACAGCATGTTGGCGTCGGCTACCAGGGCGTTGATGTTGTCAATGGCGTTGTTGAGGTTGAGCTTGATCTCGTTGAAGTCGCCGTTGTAGTTGTCAGTGATCTTTGGCGGGATGTCGCCTTTGCTGATACGGTCCACATACTCTGCGGCTACATTCAGCGGTCCGATGACGGCGTCGAGGCAGTCGTTGACACCGACCACAACTTTCTGGAAGTCACCCTGGTGCTTGGAAGCATCGGCGCGGGTGGCAAGTTTCCCCGCCACTGCGGCTTCGGAGAGCATGTTGGCGTCAGCTACCAGGGCTTTGATGGTGGTGACCATTTTGTGCATGGCAGACATGACGCTGGTTGTATCTCCTGCGGCCAAAGGTATCTCGCGGCTAAGATCTCCCACTGCCACCAGACTGGCCACGTCGCCGACCTCTTTCGGATCAGCTCCCAGTTGGCGCAACACCAAGCGGGAGATGAACAGGCCGAGACCGATGGCCAGGAGAGCGCCGACACCGATGAGGATCGACATGATGAGGGTTGCCTTCTTAGCCAGGGCGGTGTTGCTGTCCGAGGTCAGTTTTCCCTGCTTCAGCTTTGCTTCCACCAATGCTTCGATGGCTTCCTGCTCGACACGGGCACTCTTGGCCCCCTCCCCCTTCAGTAAAACTATCGCTTCTTTGTCCTGATTGCTTGTTGTCAACTGGATCATTTTGTCAACTACAGGGCCATACGCTCCGCGGCTGTCGACAAATGCCTTATAGAGCTTGCGCCCTTCATCAGTCAGGAGGGTTTTTTCAAACTCCCCGGCAGCCTTGTCGATCTGGCCGCGCAACTCCTTGATCCGCTCAACAGCTTTTGCCTCTTCTGCCGGTGATTCAGCATAAACAAGATCCCGCAGATTGACCCGCATCCGCTGGAATGACACCGACAAATCCTGCAGTTGGCCAATCGGCACGGTTACTTTTTCATACAGCAAGGTATCAGCATCACCGATCTGTTTCAGTTCGAATATACCGACTGCTCCAATGAGGGCGGCAATCACCGCCACCAATGCAAATCCGGACATCAGCTTCTTTTTCAGACTCATGTTGTTCAACATTTTCCTACCTCCTGTTTTTTTGTTAACCTTTGAATTAGACTGCAACCATGTTAATTCCGTGCTTCGATGTTATCGTGCTATTTCTGACAAATGCGAGGGTCTGAAGTAGCGTTTCCTGTGCATGACTGGTCATCGGTGCATCATGACCTGAATAGATTGTACTTATTTTTTTGCCGGCAAGTTTTACCAGCCCCTCAAGGTACTTCCTGCAGTAAACATCTCCCGAAGCTCTGACCTTGATCTGCGTATCGCCGCTAAACAGCGCCATGGCCTCAGGTGCATACAGGCTGATGGAATCGGATGAATGGCCGGGCGTGTGGTAGATTTCCAGAAGTTCGTCACCCGCTTTGATGATCTGTCCGTCGTAAAGAAGTTCGTCCACACCAGGTCCATCGACAAATGCCAGGATACGCGCACCGAAGCGCTCTTTCACAGCCAATGCTCCGGCAGCATGATCAAAGTGATTATGAGTAAGGATGATCTGCTCCAGCGGAACCTTGCCGACACCAGTTGAGATCCGCTCGATCTCGGCCAGAACGTAGTCATCGATGCCGGGGTCAATGAGAGTATTAATGTCATCAATACTGTTCCAGTCTCCAAGAAGCAGGTACGAGTTGCAGCTGTAAACCTTCTCGTTCTTTTTCAGAGGTATAATCTTCATGATTTACTCCCCGACCTTCCGGTACACCTGGGCATCAGGCACAACCTGGGCAAAGAGATGCGCCACTTCGGTCGGTAGCTTCTGGGTATTCTCATTAGCCAGATAACCACCGGGGGCAAGCGCCTTGTGGAACATCTTGAAAACTTCTACTCTTTCCGGGTACTGGAAATGGAGCATGACGTTTTTGCAGACGACCAGACAGTAATCCTGGCCAATCGGTTTGAAAGAGAGGAGATCATGATACTGAAAAAAGACCCGGCTCCGAAGCTGATCAACCACCCGCAGATGATCCGACTTGTCCGCCGGCTCGAAGTATTTGCCCAGGAGATTCGCAGGGGTCCGCTGTAGCTCGTCCGTCGGATAGACAGCATTGGTGACGACCTCGCCGAAGTTATTGGCACTGTCGTAGTCAGTGGCATCGATACGCAGGTTCTTGAAGCCGAACTGATTCATCTTTTCAGCAAAGATCATGGCGATAGTGTAGGTCTCCTGGCCAAGGGCACAGCCGGCATCCCAGATCTTGATCCGGCTCCTGCCGCTTGCATAGTTGATCATATGATCGGCTGCATACTCCAGGGTCGGTTGATCTCTCATAAAAAAGGTAAAAGCCATGGTCATCTCCACTTTAATTCGTCATAAGGCTCAAGGAATCCAGACTAACCCTGCATTCAAGCCGCTTTTCTCATTTCCGGTTTTTCCTGTGATGATTCTCCGCCAAAACCGTGCAGTGCAGTCAATTCATCACTGGAGAAGACTTTGTCGATATCAAGAATCATAATGAACTGCTCTCCCTGCTTCCCCATCCCGCGTATAAAGTCAGTGTTCAGCTTCGTGCCGATGCGCGGCGGCGGTTCGATCTGGTCTGGTTCAAGATCGAGAACCTCCTGTACCGAGTCTGCCATCGCTCCCAGGATCGTGGTTTCGTTGTCGACGTTCACTTCTGTGATGATTACACAGGTATTGACCGTTTTATCGGTCAGAGTCATGCCGAATTTGAGCCGCATGTCCATAACCGGCACCACGTTGCCGCGCAGATTGATGACCCCCCGCATAAACTCCGGAGTCTGCGGCACCTTGGTGACGGTGGTGTAGTCGAGAACCTCGCGCACCTTGCCGATATCCAGGGCAAATACCTCTTCGTCCAGTTTGAAGGTCAGATACTGGTTCATCTCCGAAATTCCGTTGACACTCATAGGCTTTCTCCTTTGTTGAAAATTAATATTGGTCAGAAGTGACCGTCATTA
>VFJK01000184.1 GCA_009886125.1 Geobacter sp.
GCTTGATAAACTCATCATCCGGCACCTTGGCAAGCTGGGTAACCGTATCCTGCAGCTCCCGGTACTTGACCTCATACATATCAGTCAAGACGGCCATTTCCGACGGGATTACGTTAATGGCTTTCTCAATCAAGCCCAATATTTCCAGTGCCTGTTTCTGTGAAAAGCCGAAAATCTCCGCCTGCCGTTCCTGTCTTGTTTCCACCGAGAAAAGCATCTCAATTTCAACTTTAAGTTGCGACTTGATCTTTTTCAGAGCAGTTGAATCGATACCGTTCATTTTCAGAAAACCGGAAGAATCAATGATGGCAAGCATCTCGTGGTGCTTCTTCTTGAGATTTTCGGAAAGCATCATGTTTGCTTTGTATTTGCTCTCATCCTCAATCTGTTTTTTCAGCTTCAGGGCATACGAAGACGCAATCGCCACCGGCAGATAACCGGCTGCCAGCTCCCGCAACTTGTCCTTTATCGAATCAATGTCATGCTCCAGGCTGCGCTTCTTCTCTTCAAGGCTGACCCTGTTCCGGTAGTATCCTTCTCCCTGCGCCGACATCTTGTCTCTATAATCTGCAATCCGGGCAGTCAGCTGTTGGATCGAATTTTCAGGGCTGGCCTTGTCATCTTGCAATTTACGGATACTTGCCTCGACCAGCTCTTTTTGCCCCTCCAGCGCCGCAATTTCCTTGTCAAAGCTATCCGTGGAGCCCCCTTTCAGGAACTTGCTCCGATAGATCTTCAAATCCGCCTGCAGCCGCTCTACAAGGTCAAGGCCAAGGAGTGACAGGATAGATTTTTTCAGCTCCTCGTTGCCATCATCAGACATCATCTTCTGGATCTTTTCACCGTCAAAAAAGAATAGCTGCGATAAGCCCAGCGGGATGATCTCCTTGATAAAGTCTTGCCAGCCATCCTTTTCAACATCATCAAGCGGCAGACCATTCTTTTCGATGGTCAATTTCTCCAGCACCTTCTGACCGGAGATTTCCCACATCCGCTCAACCTGATACGTGCAGACCGTGCCGAGGTACGCGTATTCAAATTCAACGGCAATTCCGGCGCTGTTGGGCTGAACGACCGTAATCTTGGAGCAGTGGATCTTCTGTTTCAGCTGTTCCTGATATTTGGCCACACTGATCGCCCCGAACATCTCCGGGCCGTAAAGGCAGAGCTTGATGGCATCAAAAATAGTGGTTTTTCCGGCACCGTTAAGGCCGCCAAAAAGGATGATCGGCTTAATGGTCTTCTTGTCATTCGGACGCAGATTTAACTCATGCGTACCGGCAAAGTTTCCGAGGTTTGTCACAGACAGTTTATTGAATATCATTTTGCGACCCAAGCCAATCGAGGATTTCTTCTTCCGTGTCCCAGTCTTCATTGAAAATACGATCTATCTTCTGCAAAATACCCGCACGGCGGCTCATACCCTGCATCCGCCGCTCCTGGTCGATCAGTTTTGTCGGCAGTCCAGGATTGACTCCTTCCTCTTCGCAGAACTGTTTGAGCAATTGAAAATCTTCCTGAGAGAATTTAACTCCGTCATCATGCAGCCAGACATGATCAGCACCAATGGTCTGCCGGTAAATATCCGGGACAGAATCTGTCCACTCCTCTTCACGCCAATAGTCGCGGATGAATTCCAGCTCTTCAAAGGAAATAAGGCTGACAGTAGGATCAGGGCCGGTTTTCCGGATGTCATTCTGAATTTGTAGAAGCCTCTCAAGAAAAGTCTTGCGCCACTCCAGCTTATACGGGCCGTACGCAATCCGTGTCCCGTCCCGCACATAGGCAATCCGGCCGTCACGCCGCTTGTGACTACGGTAGATGTGTTTCTTTTCCACATCCTGGGTTTCGCTCAAAAAGTCCCGGAACTCTAATAACGGCGTCATCCACTCCTCGCCGTTGTCAATCAGGTTTTCCATGGTGGTATCCTGCTGAACCAGCGTACAGGTCCAACAGCCAAAGCGGCTGCTACCGCAGGACGGCGTCGATTTATCAACCACCATCGGGCACTCGCCACCGCTGGCATTCTGATACATGGCAGCAAGGTCGCGGTTGTTCCCGCCCCACTGGCATTTATGGCTCAACAGGTACGACCAGACATCATCCGTCGTCATCTCCTCGATGGGGGTAAAGACAAAGGCAGCTGGCAGCGTCGGATGCTTGGAAAGCCCCATGTGATCCCGCGCCTTACTACTCAACACCTGGGCGCGAGAAGAACTCTCGTCTCGCCGGGCTCCGAGCACCACGGTTGCCTCTCCCCATTTATCGACATACTCGGAGATAAAGCGGTTGACCGGCTCGATCTTCAGTCGCTCCGTACACCAGCGAAAATTGCGGCTGGGCGCGGGGTAGCCCTTGCCAATCAGGTTCACCCAGAAGCTGTTTTTGAAGAGCGGTGTCAGCCGATGGGCATAGATAGGGAGTTTGCTGGCACGGGCTGCGTCATTGATCTGCTCCAAAGTCGTAGCGACATAGTCGATAATGTAAGGAGTTTCCACCAAGGTGTCCGTGGAGATAACGTGAACATCCTGTTTCAGATGTTCTCGCGGAATCTCTTCGATGGCATCCCATACGAGTTGCATAACAACTGTCGAGTCTTTGCCGCCTGAATAGCCGACCACAAGCGGTCGATTGTAGGCCAGATACACCTTTTTAATGTGCTCTTTGATCTCTGATATTTTATCCATGTTGTATCTAGGCTTTCCTTAGGAATGTGTCTTCAATCTGGCGTTCTTCGGGTGACAGGGGGAGCTTGAAGTAAGTCTTGAGGTAGTTGGTTGTCAAGGTGACGCAGGTGTGGGACTTGCTGATTTTTCCATTATGCATTGCCCGCCCTTCCCACAAGGCGCTGTTCTTTCTTGCCCAATCGATTTCGTTCAGATGTTTCAAGTCTTTTTTATAATTTCGGCCAGGCGTGGAAAGAAGGTCTGCACCCAGCTTTCCAAGAGCATGCAAGGCTAGTGCATGGGCATGGACATAATCCAAACGCAACTCGTGTGTGCTGATGTCCTTCGTTGCAGCTAGCTTCCAGTCACGCATGTTTTCCGAAACACAGGACCAGAAATCAAAAGCGACCTTCATCTCATCGTCAGAAATTGTTTTTGATTTTTCAGCCTTGCGTAACAGTGCCAAGGTGCCTTGGTAAATACCGCTCAAGGTGAAAAGTTTGATGGATCTGTTAGAGATGGAAGTCTTTTCCATCTCAGTCAGATTTCTGAAAACAGGGATAGTCTCAACAACCTCACAAGCCAGGCTGGACAGTGGATCGCGGTGGTCAAATAGAATGCCGGTTGAACGGGATGGCCGGAGAGCGTGTTTGTTGAGGTCAGCAAACATCTGCTGGGAATGTTTCAGTCCCTTATCAATAAAGAAAACAACGGATATTGATTCATCTCCGAGGTCTGGTTGTTCTTTCAAAGCCTCCTCTATTGCCGCCCTTCGGTGCTGGCCGTCATTTAAAATAAAACGGGCTTCAATAGGAATTCGAAGCGTCCCTAATTCCTCATGCTCTTTGCCGTCGATGACAAGCTTCTCAAAAACCACGTGACTGTCAATTGATGCGGTAATTGCAGAGAAAATATAGTTTTGTCTATTGGTAGTAATATACCGAGACATTTCAGGGATACGGGATTTATTTAACACTCGTTGGGAGCGGAGTTCTGGAGGCAATTCGTCGGCTTGAAATAAAAAGAGACGGGGAACTATTTTGAGGGGGCACATGGAAATATAAAATTCTCGTCCCGCCTGTCTTCCTTTAATAGCAGAAAAAGAATATTCGCCAATAGACATGATGACCCCCAATTGCATAACTTCCAAACCAACTTGGAAGTTATTTTCAATCGGCAAGGAAGTCAAGTCAATTTCATCATCTAGCTTGTTATCAAGGCCGCAGAGCGGCTTTCGCTGTGCGCCAGTTTCTAAGCAGTTTTTAGGTTTGTGTAATAAATCATAGAATTGATTGGAAGTTTCTATGACCTAGCGATTTTAGACAATATATCAATAACATCTTTCGTCTCTTGCGCTTTCATTTTAATCATATTTTTACTATCTGAATCCCACACCTTATTTAACAACACTTTACCTTCAAGACTTAAATCTGCTTTTGACAATTTAATTATAATTTTATCTATTTCTATGTTCTTTAATTTATGAACTTTGCACACAGCCTTAGCCAAAAGCAACCAACCTACCGGCCTAAAAAGCAAATCACCACCATTCTCTTTGTTTCTATATTTTGGTGTTATCAGAGCTTTATCTTTCGCAATATTGAATTGTTTTAGACTATTGAAATGCTTGAAGCTGCTCTCAAAGAAATCTTTAGCATAGCTAAGTAACTCTTGCTTATCTTTTTCAGTACCTCTGAAGTTAACCAAATCTTTTTTCTTTTTTAATAGCCCTTCAGTAAATAGTATTTTGCAAATATCATATAAATTACCGATAGTAGTAATTTGCTTCAGATCCGAATATAAGACATTATTTGTTCCAGTAAATTTTACCCTGTCATCACCCAATACACTTACTTCTTCAACAAGATACCTAGTGACGCAAGCAATAACATCATCTTCATCAAGAGCAATTATTGCATCCTTACTAACTGGAACAGCTCTTTTATTAAGAGTAGTAAAAAGCCTTCTTGTCCGCTTTAAACCTTCTTCGTCATTAGAATGTGAAACAAAAATAACGGGAAGTTGTTCAAAACCTAAATCAGCATCATTTTTTAAAGCGAATTTGATTCCTGATAGTCTATGTTGCCCATCCAGCGCAAATATCTTCTCTTCTCCAGTGAGACTGAGAAATCCCATACTTTCTCCAACATAATCTGGCAATTCTAATTTTAATGCTTTTTCGTTATCCGGCTTTATTGCCTTAACTTCGTGCCACTGTGGCTCGCCTTTATATATTGCAACAACTAAAGAATTAAAAAAGCGTTCTTGGTTTTCTATCAAATAGCTACCTATTTCTTTCTCTCTTTCATCTTTCAATGCTCTTTGAATCATTTTTGACAAATTTTTGCTTTTGTGAATTTCTTTGGCGTAGTTAACAAGTTGTGCAATGTCTTTAAGCTGCATCAAACATGTGTAAGTAACCCACTTTCCAAATGCACCACGTAAACAGGGAAACATATATTTTTTTATAGTCATAGCAGCCCAGCTCCTTTTAATAAATCAGCCACTTCACCAGTAAAATCTGCACGGTTATAAGGGGGGATAAAGATGGTAGTAAGCATTTTCTCAACATCCCCAGTAGATATTTTGGGGTCTACTTCAGCATGAAAATACACCATTTGTTCTTTCCACATTGTTAACATCTCTCTAATTCTCGGACGTATATTTTTTTTCTGACATCTTAAGTAGTCAGCATAACGGTTCCATATAGTATTATTACTGTTTATGTCTCCTGCTTT
Organism: Geobacter sp.; assembly: GCA_009886125.1. GTDB lineage: Bacteria > Desulfobacterota > Desulfuromonadia > Geobacterales > DSM-12255 > VEOV01. Next base: position 5,405 of record VFJK01000184.1, read on the forward strand.
ACCGATATAAAGGATATAACAGTTGGACGGCAAAAATGGATGTTCTATTTCTATAGCAAAGGCATAAACTCCTTTCTTCTTGGGCAATGTACTCCTGTTTGCACTAGTGAACTTACACTTATGCCATTTCAAACTTGGAAGGTCGTTCATTTTTTCAAAAAATGGCGGGTATAAAACGGCACTAACTTCATGTAAAGCTAATTGTCCCATTATAAGCTTATCAGGGTCTTCAGCTTGAACTTTCTTTTTAGCTAAATCATAAACGTCAGTGCTCATATCTTGTCTCTCAATATCATTAGAATATTACCTTGTTTATATACTACAATAGTGATGTCAAATTCCATAATGGCTGCCCATGCTCATCAAATAATCTTGACCGCAAATCATGTATTCCTGCATTTGCATATTCCTCAACAACGTTCAACATCTCATCCTGACTGAGCAAAACATTGATATCATCCCCATCAGCCAAGGAAATAGCCTTAACAACCGGAATATCAGTCTGAGAACTAAACTGCGCCCATCGGAAAATTGTCAACTTCTTACCTGCAATCGGACGACGTTCTCCACGCTTGTAACCCAAGGTGGCAGCCCACAAGAAGACATCTTTCATGGTCTTGAACGGAACTGTGACCGGATCGGTTCCATCTGTAAGATCTTTGTAAAATTTGTGCACAGATTCATCAATTGTCACGGTATCTCGGCTTACTGGAATATCCATCATTTCACCTCGATAATTTCTGTACAGCTTGTCTTGGAGCTGAATTCAAGCCGATACTCCGCCCCAATCCGCGCTTCCATATTCTGACGTGCTTCGTCGCGCAGCTCTTCATCTGTAACGAACAGAATCAGCTGACTGGCAAGCGTTGGCAGATGTTCGGCAATGGCATTGCGATGGTGGGAGGACAGACGCCCGAAGGGAGTATCCATAACTAGCGGCGCTTCTTCGTCACTAATCCCGGACATGGCCATGATAAATGAGAGACTGAGAACCTGACGTTCACCGGCAGAAAGCTCCGGTCGTGCTGAATAGCCGTAGCGGTCGATGACTTCCAGATTGAAATCCGGCCCTAGCTTGACGTCCTGGAAGTGACTCTCTTTCCAGACGAGCTTCTTGAAAATCTCCTTGGTCTTGTCCTGTATCTTCTCCCGCATTTCATCGGCAAAGGATTGGTACATTTCGCCGATCGCGTCGGCTGCTCTCTGGGCCAGATCAAGCTTGGTGCTCAATAGGACTTCGCGCATCTCTTCCCTGCGCGCCTTGTCTATCTCTTTTTTCAGCTCAACGAGCTTCTTGTTTAACTCATCAATGCGGGTATGCAGGATAACGACTTCAAAGTTATATTCGCGGACATCAGCCTTGAAGTTTTCCCGGTTCCGCTCTAGCTTGCTGATTTCCTCAAGAGGTGATCCTTTCAGCTGTCGGCTCAGATCATCCAGCTCTGCTTCCAGGCTCCTGATAATATCTACCAGTTCAGCCCGGCGGCGCATGGAACTATCTACATCGGTCCGATGCTTCTCTGTGCGCTGTTCAAAGGCTTGCAGCACAGCACAGGTGTTCAATACCTCATCCTGCAATGCATCCGGCAGCCCGTGGCTTACTTTTGCCAGCAGGGTTCGATGCTCTTGACTGCCGTCGTCAAATGGGCGGCCACAAACACAGACCATTTTCTGGATCAGGTCTTTGATAAATTGCTGGCGAAAGTCACTGGGGATTTCACCCCGTGCCCTTTTCTCTTCAAGCAGCAAGATAGCCTTCTTGATGGCGGCTTCAGCAACTATGAAGTAGCCTGAAGTTGCCAAACCCTGAATGGTGCTGACAATCTCCTCCAGCTCAGTCCGGCGCTGTTTCAGTTCACGCTCTATGCGGTCACGCTGCTGTTGCAGAATGTTCGTGTTTTCCATCTCGCGCAAACGCTTATCAATATCGGCAATTTTTTGTTCAGCAGATTCGATCTCCTGGTGCACTTCATAAATGCGCTCCTTGGATTTTTTGATCTCAGCTCGCGCCTTTTCTTCATCCTCCAGCAACTCACGCAACTGTTGGCCCGACTTATTTTTCAGTTCTTTACGGTACTCTGCAGCAACAGCTTCCAGATGGCGGCGAGAACGCTCCAGAATCTCCAGTTTCAACACCAGATAGATGGCCTGTTTAACCTGCTTTGCAGCCTCTGGCTTGGCAAAGTTGTCAATTTTCTCACCATCAAAAAGGAAGTATTCACGCACATTGGCGGGAAGGATGGAATTCATGGTGCCGATAGGGTTATTGATTTTCTCTGCCTGTCCGTCTGCCTTGATGCGCATCATGGAAAACGACTCGTTTTCCTCAACCTTGACAGTACCATCGATCAGCTTGACGCCTTGCAACATCCGTTTGATCTGATAACGTTCGCCGTTGTGAATGAAGGCAAGATCAACTGATGTGCGCACGGTTTCACCAATTGCAGCTCGACTGACCGCCTCCTTGCTCATCAACTCGCCGACATTGTCGATCACTTTGATATTTTCAACACTTCTACCGTAGAGACACCAGTTTATTGAGAGGAAAAAGGAGGTTTTTCCGGCACCGTTGATTCCATGAATTACGGTGACTCTCTTGAAATCATCTTTGGCAAAATCAACCCGTTGCTTACCGCAGTATTGACGGAAGTTCTCGATGGTTATGCGATCAAGCTTCATGAACGCTCCTCTGCTTCAAGCTTTTCAACTTCCTTTTTTGCAACTGCGGTGACAATTTCGTCGATATGCTCCTTGACCCGTGGCCGCTCCATGGAGATATGCTCCTGCTCGATATCAAGCACACCCAGAATGATATTCTTTACTGCCGGATCAAAGGTTTCAAACAAATTGCTCAGTCTCTCGTTATGCATAAGCCCTCTCAGAAATCCATCAGATTATAACGACTGGCAATATCCCAAATAACGTCCATAGCCTTGTGTTTGTTCAGCGCCGGTGAGGCGAACTCCTTGAACCGCTCCAGCTCTTTGCGGATAATTCCCCGCTCGATGTTGAAGGTTGCCGAATCCTGACTGGCTGTCCAGGCAGTCGGCGGCACGGGAATCATATCGTGAATTACCGAAAACTCTTTCCCCGGATATTTACGCAAGACACGCCCGCGACGCTGGATAAACTCCCGCGGATTACTGCTGCTGGCCATAATGTAAGCAGTCTTGGTGCTGGGCACATCCACCCCTTCATCCAGGCATTTCATCGCCACCAGCGCTTGAATCTCGCCACTGGCGAAATCAGCAAGACGCTTCTGGCGCTCGCTGGCATCTTCCTCTGCCGTAAACCGCTGCACCAATAGTCCATGTTCCCAGCCAAGGAGCTTCTGCACATCATCAATCTGTCCGGGAGCGCAATAAAATAGGGTATGTTCAATATGGTCGCTGGCAGCAATCAGTTTCGACAGCTCAACAATTTTATTGGCCGCCTTGTTCAGCAGTTCGGCCCGGCGAATGAGCAGCAGCTTCAGCGACTCCTGCGCCCGCTCATCATCCCGGCCCGCAAGCTGGGCAATCTTGACAGACAGCTCCTGATAGGTTTCCAGCTCCTCATCAGTCAGCTGCACAATGTGCGGATGATAGTAGTAAGGCGTCAGGCTGACACCGATAGCCTGTTCCAGCGTGAAGGAGAAAACCGTCTCTCCAAAGTAACCGCGTAGCGCGGCGGTCCCTTCATCATCAAACCAGCGATCCGGGGTTGCGGACAGCGCCAGGCGGTAAGGGATCTGCTGCGGGTAATTCTGCCGGCTTCTCTCGGCTTCCAGGTGATGGGCTTCATCGGCGATAATCAGCGAAGGCCCATTCAGGCGGGCAATAGTTGCCTGGAAATCGGGTGAAATAAAGGTTGTGTGGGTAGTGATAACGGTCAGGCATTCGCGGTAACCGGAGCTGAAATCCATAACCATGCTGTTCAGCAGATCAAACCAGCTCGTCTTGCTCTGGTAGGCCAGAATCGGCCGATAACCGAACTGCTGACTCTCCTTGTTCCATTGATCAACAAGGTGCTGATAGGGAACGGTGATAATGACCGCCAGACGCTTCTCCCGCTCGTACAAGCGGACAGAGGCAGACAAGGCAGTCTTGGTTTTGCCGGTCCCGGTAGCCATCTCGAACAGACCACGGCAATCATTGTTAAACCAACTGTCAATGGCTTCTATCTGATAGGGACGCGTTTCCAGATACAGGGGTAACTGTGGCTTGATTACGCCATATTCCGGAGTAGAACTTTTCTCATCCAGACGCAGCCGGAGCTGTTCAAAGTTCGGTTCAGGATAAGGCCGGTCATCCACCCGCAGCTTGAGAATGCCGGCCCGCGCCGCTTCCGGGAGATCATACACTTGCACATTGGGATCTTTGTTGCTCCAGAGCCGCTCGAAGCGCTCGTTGTCGGCATTCACCAGCAGAGCCAGCACCGGATGCCAGGAGCAGAATATCTTGATTGATTCGTAGTTCCGCGTCCCTTGAACGCTGTCGTTATAGGAACCGTTGAAGCTGACCTGATTACCTTCCAGATCGGTGAAAATGCCGAACTTGTCGTGAAATTCCCCCTGCTCCAGCTTGTTGCGCGGCAGCGCCAGCTTGAAATCAAGGATGCCATCCGCTACCATCCAGGCCAAGGCAGAAAGCGTGTGTTTCTCCATGCTGGTACGCAGGTTGTGCAGGTTCACTTCCATCGCCATCTTCAGCGTCTCATCCAGCCGCGCCGCACTCCCCTCCTGCAGCGCCTCCCAATCGGACTCACTCAAAATAGGACTGGTAACCCACCGCGCCATGCCGTTGTTGGCAGCAAACTCTGCCATCCCCACCGACGCAAGACGAAGCCACGCAGCACTGAAAAAACCGACACCACGGTCATAGCGCACCGATGCACCAAGGCTAGGATTAAAGAAATCTTTGATGATGTCGTTGCTGGAGGTATCCAGAAATGGTGGTAGTGCTAGCTGTGGAAGGTTCATTTATCCTCAAAACGCAAAAAACCGCTCCACCGGTCATTCCCGATACAGCGGCTTGCAGTCATCTATCTAAAATCCAATCCATCATCAACTCCATCACAGAATCAAATACATAAAGGAACGTTCACATTATAACGGTAATGGCAGCCTGTCAATGCTGAAGAGGAATGAAAGGAATTTCGGAAAATCTGACGAAGAGGCTGGATGTCAGCAAAGGAATGATGGCGGAATATAATCATAAACCGGTATTGCTTGAACATTTTCTTGACCAGAGGAAGCTGAGAAGGTTTGACCAGAAAGATCTACTGAAGCATGTAGCGAATACAATCATAGACAACTTCAGCACCAGCAAGTCAGCAGAGGATATGCTTCAACAGGTGTTTGCTGATTTCACCAAACCAACCTACGTCAACCATAAATTGCCGGCCCATTTTTCCGGGAAATAATGAGGAAAAGATACTCCCCCGTATTCTCTTCCCCTCTCCCTAGCCCTCTCCCACAAGGGGCGAGGGATGATGTTCGGTATCCGATAACTTCGAGTAGTTCGGCCAATTGCCGACTTCTCTAATGGATTCAGTTTACCTTTTACAGTACCTGCGGTTTACCGAGTGTCCCTTTAACCGGGATGAGGTAGTGACCAGGGGTATCCTGGTATTTGACGAGCAGGAGAAAGACCAGTTTCTGTCTGTCAAGCAGTGAAGGTTTCGGCATCAGTTCAAGTGAAAGGTTAAGCGGGGTTGCCGGTAGCGGGTCAGCGAGCGGCAGCCCCCCTTTCAGTCGTACATACAGTTCATCCCCTTGAAGGGTAAAGCTCTCTATGGAGGCTTTCCCGTCCAGTATCCGGATCATCCCCTGCACTTTGCGGTACGAGGCATCCGGAAGCGGCATCTCGCCGATCTTTATTCCGCTTAAATCAGCACCATCGACTTCCAGCTGCAGATACCCCTTTGCTTTCGAGATCAGGCC